>JBILXG010000014.1:0-10077 GCA_044369465.1 Candidatus Planktophila sp. | reverse complement strand
GGGCAATCATTCCTTCAAGAAATAGACGATCGAAAGCAGATCCTTTAGCAGTAGAAAGTTCTGCCAACTCTTCATCGCTCAGCATTCCACCCATATCCATATGGCCTGCATGGGTTCCTGAATAATCACTTTGATCTAACCAGCTCTGCATCTGCGCAATCTCAGGCGCTTGAGCATCTCGGATTGCAGTTGCTAGAGAAGTAATTTCAGGGTTTATGGAATTAGCCAAAGCAAGTTCTGACATTGTTACGGCTTGGCTGTGGTGCGGGATCATCATCTGCGCAAACATCAACTCGTCATCTGTGTAGCTGCCGGAAGCGTCATCTTCACTCGACATCGAACCATGACCAGAGTGGCTCATTGGGGATCCGGAGTTACCGGCTAGCAAAAAAACTACTGCCAATACCAATACAAGGATTATTCCGAGAAAAGTTCCTGTCTTCTTCTCAATATTGATCTGCATAGCTCAAGATTACTTCACGCCAGCGGTAGAAGTTGATCCAATTTCTTAACTTCGATTGCTTCACCACGCTCATTTGATTCGACAAATTTCCCATTTATTGCAGCCACCACTGACCCGTCGTCAGTTGTATGAGCATCTGAAACAAGTGAGACACGATATCCACGCTCAAGCGCATCAACGGTAGTCGCATTCACGCAATTCTCGGACTGTGCACCTGTTACATAGAGATGTGAGATGTCATGCTCTTGCAAAATCTCCGCTAGATCAGTCTCTTCAAATGAACTTCTATGAACTTTGTCAACACGTCCATCATGATCTTCTGGTACTAACTCAGGGATGATTTCCCAATAGTGCGAACCGATTGGCATCTCGTCCTCTGAATGTTGAACCCAAATCACGGGGAGATTGTTGGCGCGTGCTGAATCGATTGCTCGATTGATTTGATTGACAACAGATTCTTTCTGGAAGGCGTTGAGTACCACACCGTTTTGAACATCAATAACTAGCAGCGCGCTTTTTTCTCTCACTTACAGGCACACCGCTCATCCATAGGAACTCCAGCAAGAGCATCCTCAATATGTTCTCCGCAGCCTTCCCAGGTTGGTTTCAAGCAACTTGCACATTGAACCTTCTTACACATGAATTCCTCTTTTCCTAGATTTACTAGGATACCTGAGACACTACTGGCATACACTTATTGAATGAGTCAGACCCAAGGTGCACAAGTTCACCAATCCAGAATCGTAAAGACTCTCATTACCGCTCAGGTCCTCAACGGTGTTGGCGTTGCCGGCACTGTTGCGGCAGGTTCTCTCCTTGTTGCATCAATTACAGATTCGGAAACTCTTGCAGGACTCGCTCAAACATTCTCGGTTCTTGGTGCTGCTGCAATGGCGCTGCCTTTAGCGCGACTAACTAACCGCGGCGGGCGAAGGCTTGCACTCTCTGCAGGATTGATCACTGGACTTATTGGTTCACTTTTTGCAATCATCGGTGGCTCAACTGAAAACATTGTTCTTATGTTGATGGGAAGTTTTCTTGTAGGTGCTGCATCGGCATCCGGTTACCAAGCTCGTTTTGCCGCGATTGATCTTGCAACTGAAGATAACCGCGCTAAGCAACTCTCACTCGTTGTGTGGGGCTCAACGATCGGAGCTGTCACTGGCCCAAATTTGATGGAGCCTTCAGGTCGCATCGCAGAAAGTTTTGGACTTCCAAGTCTTGTCGGGCCATACATTGTCAGCGCATTCACACTTGGACTCGCAGTCCTCGTGATCTATCTCTTTCTCCGTCCTGATCCGTATCTAACTGCACATAAAGATGCCCATGCAGCCGGAGTTGTCATCAAGAAATCATTCAAAGAAACTTTTGCTCATATCAAGAGCCATCCCGCTGCTCTGCTAGCAATCTCATCCATCGCAATTGGACACTTAGTAATGGTTGCCGTAATGGTGATGACTCCGGTTCATATGAAGCACGTTGATGTCACGCTACAAGTAATCGGTCTTGTCATCAGTATCCACGTTCTTGGCATGTATGCCTTCTCTCCTATTGTCGGATATTTCACAGACAAACTTGGCAGAGTTGCTTTGATTCAAATTGGTGTAGTTCTCTTATTGATTTCAACAGTCGTTTCTGGAACAGCAGCAGCCGATAACGCAATTCAACTCGGCATTGGCTTGTTCTTCCTGGGCCTTGGATGGTCTTGCACGCTGATTGCTGGATCCGCGCTGCTATCGAGTTCAGTAGATGATGAGATGCGCCCTTCATCTCAAGGCACGAGTGACCTAGTGATGAACTTGATGGGTGCAGCAGGCGGTGCACTCGCTGGCGTCATTATTGGTTTCTTAAATTACGGTTGGCTCTGCTTCTTTGCATCGATTCCTGTAGTTATCTTAGGAGTTTGGTCGACTAGGCTGAAAAAATGAAGAAGCTAAGAGTCTTAATGCTGCTCGCACTATCAATTCCACTAATCGCCACTTCTGCCTTACCTGCGTATGCGCACACATCACTCGAGCTATCTACTCCATCTGATGGCCAATCAATTGAATTTATGCCTGCTGAGTTTTCTGCCAGCTTTGACGAAGATCTCGTCGAAATTGAAGGTGAAGTAGTAAATACATTGGAACTAGAAAGTGCAGATGGCGCAAAGTATGTGCTCTCAGCTGCCACGATTGCTGGGCCAACCGTTTCGGCGAGCGCTGGAGGTGGAGAGTATCCGGCAGGAAGTTATCTTCTTAAGTATCGAGTGGTTTCAGCCGATGGTCATCCAGTAACAGGAGAGATCAAATTCTCAACTCAATCCTTAACAACTATCGGTTCTGCACCTGCCGGAGCTGGGGCAACTCCATATCTAGCAAAGACTAAAGATTCTTCGCCGGAGAGCGCCCTCTATATTGCCGTTGGATTATTGTTAGCGCTTGTAAGCGCACTTGTTATAAAGAAAAGAATGGGAAATGGCTCACGTAATTGAAGAAAAAGGAGAGTTGATTCTCAAGCTCTCCTTACGCGAACGAATTTTTGCCCTCCATTCCAGCCCCAGGGCCAATGCGTCAGATCTAGTTTCAACAACAGATTCAACAAATCCGTGGAGCGCTGAAGTCTTGCGAGGCGTCCGTGCTCCTGGAACAGGTATTCCTTATGTAGTCCTTCTCGGAACAATGCGATTTAAGGGAGGAAAAGATTTCACTGCGATCTATAAGCGTGGCCCTGTGAAGGTCTATGAGTTTAGTGCTGGTGAATTTAAGCGCTGGATTGTTTCGCAATGAGTCTTGTTAAAGACCTTCACGCGATGGCTAGAAAAGGTAGATCGGCGGACCTTGCCCACTTCTATAAGGCATTTCCAGGCGGATACGGTGAGGGCGATGTCTTCATTGGCGTAATCGTTCCCGATACGCGCTTAGTAGCAAAGAAATACATTGATCTACCATTTGCTGAACTCGAAAAAGTAATCACATCTCCGATTCATGAAGAGCGTCTCTGTGCTCTGATTATTCTCAATCTTCGCTACAAGCGAGATAAAGATGCTGCTTCCCGTAAGAAGATCTTCACTTTTTATATGAAAACTTTGCGTGCTGGCCATGTAAACAATTGGGATCTTGTTGATGTCTCTGCGCCAATTATTGGTGATTACCTCATTGATCAGCCCGATCATATGGAAATTCTTGAAAAGCTAGCGCGCAGCAAGAACTTGTGGCAGCGCAGAACAGCGATGATCTTTACCTTTGCTTTTTTGCGTAAAGGAATTACTGGCCCAACTGTTCTTATTGCAGAGAGCTTGCTAGATGATGACCATGACTTAATTCATAAAGCTGTTGGTTGGATGCTGCGCGAAATGGGAAAGCGCGATCCTTATTTGTTGCGATCATTCCTTAAAGAAAATGCTCCAGAAATGCCACGGACAGCCCTTCGATATTCCATCGAAAGACTGCCCGAGAGCGAACGAAAGAGATGGTTAGCGATTAAGCCTTCGTATCGAAACGATCGGCGTTCATAACCTTTGTCCATGCAGCGATAAAGTCTGTAACGAGCTTTTCAGGACGGCAACTGCCCGCCATGTGAAGCTCTTCTGCGACTCTGCCACTTGTAGAATCACCCCCATGGCAATCTCAGATGGTGATCGTGAGAAGTTTTTTCCAGCTATTGAGAAGAAATATGGCGAAAAGATGGCTTACTGGTTTGCTGCCATGAAAAAACTTGAGGGAAAGAAATATCCTGAGCAAATCGCATTCCTTCGTGAGAATTACGGTTTCAGTCAGGCCCATGCCAACGCTGTCGTGATGTATTCGCGAGGTTCAACTTCATCAACACGCCATGACACTCCATCTGACTACTTCAAGAGTATTGATCCCAAGCAAGCTAAAAAGCTTCGTGAAATCTTCAAGGTGATCACAAGTAAATTTCCAGAGTTGGAACTTGTCGTTGCCTGGAATCAGCCGATGCTCAAAAGCGGCAAAGAGTATGTCTTCGGGGCATCAGTTTCTAAGAACCATATCTCGATTGCGCCTTGGGGAGATGTCTTGAATACCTTTGCTCCAAAGTTCGAAAGGCTCGAAGGGGTAAGGGTTACCAAGAAAACAGTTGCCGTTCCCAATGATTGGGAAATCGATGCAAAACTCGTTCAATCTATGGTCGCTGCGCGATTGAAAGAGATTAAAGCTTAACCACGAATCATTCGTTGATAGAACTTGCCCGGTTTTCTGGTGCTTTCTTGTGGTTCACCCATAGCAACAAATCCAAGCTTTTCGTATGCGGTAATTGCAGAGTAGTTATCTATCCATACTCCTAAACCTTGCTTACTCCAGTCACGAATATCTGCCTGCTGATCAAGATATGTGAACATTGCTCGAAGTGCACCCAAGCCGCGGTGATTGGGATCAGTCCAGCATCCCCCAACCCAACACGTTGCACCAAAATCTCCATCAAGATTTTCAATGGACATTACGGCGACATCCTTGCCGTCAACCGTAGCCACTAAATAAGAGAGGTGCGCAAATATTTCTCTCCACTGTTGCTCGCCAAATTTGCTTAATACTTCGTAATCCGCACCGAAAGCATCTGGACTCTCAAGTAATGAAGCAAGGCGAATATCACGCAGCCTTTCCCAATCATTCGAAAACAATTCGGAGGCAGTTAACTCACTCATGAAGCCCTCCAGCAGTACCAGGCGACAACACTTCGCATTCCAGTAAATGGCTCACCTAAGGCATTGAGAGCCTTCGCTTTGATCGGTTCAGAATTTCCGTGCAAGTTATCCCATCCACGACGGACGGCAAGATCATCAACGGGCCAAATATCAAGTCTTCCCAAATGAAATATCAGAAACATCTCCACCGTCCAGCGACCTATTCCATAAAGCGGGACAAGCTCCTGAATGATCTCTTCATCCGATATATGCGGGAATTTTCTGAAGTTGATCTCTCCCGAAAGTGCTGCCTCTGTCAGCTCGCTAATTGTACGAACCTTTGCACCTGTTAATCCCACAGACTGCAATTGCTTAAGTGAGAGTGCTCCAACTTTCTCTGCAGTAATCGATCCCCCGCATTTGATTTCCAATCGTCCCGAGATAGTTCTAGCGGCTGCAGTGCTGACCTGTTGAGCCACAACTGAGCGAATTAGAGATTGATAGCTAGTTACCTTTGGTTTGGTTAATCCAAAGGTGCAGGGCTCGAGATTTTTTATTGCAGGTGCAAAAGCAGGATCAATCTTGACGATCTTCCGCTTGATTGATGCGAGCTCTCGAGCTCTATCTTGCGCCAAAGTGAACTACAGGCCGTTCTTAATCAAGTAATCAGCAGAATCTCTCAAAGTAACCTCGACGGGAATGAAGTTCATGCCCATTAATCGCTTGGCTTTCGCATTATTAATCTTCATCGGTTTACCTAGCTGAGGCAAAATTGTTTTGATTGTGCCATCAAAAATCGAAAGGAATTTAATGATTGCTGTAGGTGCCTGAGTAGTCTTGACTTTGCTCTTTGGGTAGATTGACTTAAGGTATTTAGCGATTTCCACAAATGATTTAGTTTCAGACGAGGAAAGTATTCTCTCTCCCTTTGTCTCATCAATCTTTATTGCATCCACATGCATCTTGGCGACATCTCGCACATCAACAATCGCAAACTTTAAATCGGGCAACATTGGATCGCTGCCCTTAAGGATTCGCTCTACAACTGAAATGGATGATCCAAAATTCTTATCGAGTGGAGCACCAAGGACGAGCACGGGATTAATTGTCGTGAGTGCGATCTCTGGCGCATCGCTCCTGATGTAATCCCAAGCGGCTCTCTCTGCCAGAGTCTTGGACTTTGTATATGCTCCTCGTCCAACAGGATGAGTGACATCTGTCCACATTGTTTCGTCATACTCACTTACACCGGCTGATAGTTCACGTCCATAAATTGCAGCCGTAGAAGAAGTTAAGATCACTCTCTTTACGCCGGCACTCTTTGCCGCTTTAAGTGCGCGAAGAGTTCCATCGACTGCCGGGCGAATCAAATCGTTTTCATCTTTAGGCGAGGCCAGTGGGAATGGTGAGGCGGTGTGCATGAGTACATCGATGCCTTGAAGCGCTACATCCCAACCAGAATCTTTTTCTAGATCAAGTTCAACGAATGTCAGCCGAGAGTCTAGTTTCGAGGAATCAAGTAGGTGGGGGCGGACTGCATCGCGTACTTCTGCCGACTTCGCAAGGTTTCGTACCGAAGCTCGAACTTCGTATCCCTGATTGAGTAACTGCAGGGTGATGTGCTTACCAATGTATCCACTTGCACCTGTGATGAGGACTTTTTTCATAGTCGAATTGTCGCACAGGGCTATCCGTGCTATCCGAATGGCATTTTTTGAATTATGGTTCGGGGGTGAATAAGACCGTAGATGCAGATTTCCTAGCCCTTCCACTCACAGCAGTGAGTGATGCCGCAATTAGTACAGCCAAAGACGCAGGGGCATCGCATGTCGATGTTCGCATCGAGCGCACACGCAATGGCTTGCTCTCATTGCGAGATGCTCGTCCCGAGACACAGAGCGATGAAACTATTGCAGGTGTCGGTGTCCGCGTCATCGTTAACGGTGCGTGGGGCTTTGCTTCATCCCCTGAGATCTCTGTCGATGTGGCAAAGAAGCTCGCACTTACTGCAGTTGCTATGGCAAAGACTTCAAAGCCACTTTCTACTGAGTTAGTTTCTCTCGTTGCCGAGCCTGTCTATGCAAATCAGATGTATGTATCTGAGTACGAGATAGATCCATTCGCAGTCTCTGATTCTGAGAGAAAAGATCGTCTAGCAGATTTAAGTAATCGCCTACTCAAAAGTGCAGGCGTTAATCACACCTCTGCAAATACTATGTTTGTAAAAGAACAGAAACACTATGCAGATTCATACGGAACTAGCACCACTCAACAGCGAGTTCGTGTGCAGACTCAGATCGAGGCAATTTCGATTGGCGATCATGGATTTGAATCGATGCGCACGCTCGCTCAGCCTGCAGGTTTTGGTTGGGAGTGGATGGGAAATAAGCATTGGGATTGGGATGCAGAGATTGCTGAACTTCCAGCGCTGTTAGCCGAGAAGGTTGCAGCGCCATCGGTTGAACCTGGTCGCTATGACGTACTGGTTCATCCATCGAATTTGTGGCTCACCATTCATGAGTCGATCGGCCACGCAACTGAACTAGACCGTGCGATTGGATATGAAGCCAACTACGCGGGAACATCCTTTGCGACACCGGATAAACTTAACAAGCTTCAATACGGTTCGAAGTTGATGAACGTAACCGGAGATCGCAACACAGCTCACGGTCTTAGTACTGTCGGCTTTGACGATGAAGGTGTCGCGGCGCAGCAATGGGACATCATTAAAGATGGTCTACTCGTTGGTTACCAACTAGATCGTCGCATCTCTGCTCGTGTAGACCGCGATCGAAGCAATGGCTGCGCCTTTGCCGACTCTCCTGCGCACGTACCAATTCAACGCATGCCAAATGTTTCCTTGCAACCAAACCCAACGGGTCCAACCTACGATGAAATGGTTGCATCGATGGAAGATGGAATCATCATCAAGGGCGATAAATCTTGGTCGATTGATATGCAACGTTATAACTTCCAATTTACTGGTCAACAGTTCCATCGCGTTAAGAATGGCAAGATCGTTGGTCAACTCAAAGATGTTGCATACCAAGCAACAACTACGGATTTCTGGGGATCGATGAAGGTTGTCGGTGGTCCTTCTACATACGTTCTCGGTGGTGCATTTAACTGCGGTAAGGCACAACCAAGTCAGATTGCAGCGGTAAGTCATGGTTGCCCATCGGCAATCTTCGACAAAGTAAATATTCTCAATACTGTTGCGGAGGCTGGAAAATGATTTCTGCTCAAGATCTGATTGAAAAGATCACTTCAGCTGCCACATGCGATGACTGCATTGTTGTAGTTCGTGATAAGACTCAAGCAAACCTTCGCTGGGCCGGAAGCACCTTAACAACCAACGGTGTTATCCAAGAGCGCAGCGTTACTGTCATTGCATTCGTTGCAGTTTCAGGTGGAATGGCTTCTGGCGGAGTAACACGTACTGACGTTTCTCTTGCTGATGTTCCTAAACTTCTAGAAGATGCAGTTGCGGCAGCAAAGGCGGCTGGACCAGCTGAGGATTACGCTCCACTTGCGACCAATGTTGCAATTGGAAACTGGGCAGCAGAGCATGCACCAACAGGGCCTGAAGTCTTCTCCACTTTTGCACCAGCACTTGGCGATATGTTCTCTCGCTCAGTTGCAGACAAGATTGAACTCTTCGGATATTCAGAGCACACACATGAAACAACCTGGGTTGGATCAAAGGGTGGGCTCCGTTTACGTAAGGATTCTCCAATCGGTCGCGTAGAAATGACTGGAAAATCTCATGACCGTTCCCGCTCAACATGGGCTGGCGTTGAAACTCGTGATTTCAAAGATGTCTCGGTTGCAGATATCGATAAGCAAGTTCGCCAACGCCTAGAGTGGCAAGGCACCAAGATTGATCTTCCTGCAGGACGTTATGACACCATCTTGCCTTCAGGATCAGTTGCCGACCTCTTTACATACATGATGTGGGTTTCAGCTGCACGTGATGCGCATGAGGGCCAATCTGTGTTTTCTAAGAAGGGTGGCGGAACTCGCATCGGCGAGAAACTCTCTAACGTATCGCTGCAGTTCTTCAGCGATCCCGACTTTAAGCAATTGCCGGCATCTAACTTTGTTGCTACCGATGTCAGTTCACCATACTCATCTGTCTTTGATAACGGTCAACCAATCAAGCGCGTTGATTGGCTCAAAGATGGTGTCCTGCAATCTCTGATTCAGACACGTGCATCTGCAAAGCTCACCAACCTAGACTTCACGCCACTTGGTGAAAACCTAGTGATGAGCGTTGATGGTGCTAGCGGATCGCTCGAAGATTTGGTGAAGAAAGTTGATAACGGGCTGCTGCTCACAACCTTCTGGTACATCCGCATGGTTGATCCAAATTCACTACTCCTTACCGGTCTTACTCGTGACGGTGTTTATCACGTGAAGGGTGGCGAAGTAGTTGGTGCTACCAATAACTTCCGTTGGAATGATTCACCGGTTTCAGCTCTTTCTCGTATCGCACACGCTGGTGCAACAGAGTGGACGCAACCACGTGAATGGGCCGGAGATATGTCGAATATGGCTGTTCCGCCACTTGTGATTAAAGATTTCAACATGTCGACTGTGAGCCCAGGAAGTTAGAACTACAGCGTAAATCGGCTAACAGAAAAGATAACAAATGCTGAACAAGAACGTTGCGGGTAAAGAATTTAGTGACTAGGGCTTGAGAAGTTCAAGAGAATCACGCCCACAATAATGAATGCAATTGCCGTGATTCGAGCAATGGATACTGGGTCCTTAAAGATGATCTGCTAGCCAGGCCATTTATTGAAACTCCTATCGACTTCTATTGAGTGAACTGACTAACTTTTCAAGAGGTCCTTGATTAAAGCGTTTGAGCCACTGGGCTGCAAGGTAGGAAAGAAAAAGCCAAATTGCGAATGCAAGCAAAAATACCTGCCAGGTGCGCAGATCCTGGAATAACCCCAAGGACCAAGGACCAAAAATCAGCGAAGTA
>JBILXG010000110.1:0-3243 GCA_044369465.1 Candidatus Planktophila sp. | reverse complement strand
CAATTCCTGCAGTGCTTAACTGTTCTTTGCCCGCTGCTAAGAATTCTTTAAAGTTCATGGTCGCTAGCCATTACTCCGTTGATGCAAGCTTTGCCGCTTTGTCGGCATCTAGAAGAGCTTGAATGACATCGTCGAGCTCTCCGTTGAGAACTGAATCTAAGTTATTAGATTTGTAGTTGACGCGGTGATCACTCAAGCGATTCTCAGGAAAGTTATAGGTGCGGATTCGCTCTGAACGATCAACTGTTCGAACCTGGCTCTTTCGTTCTGCCATCGCGGCAGCTTCTGCCTTCTCTTGTGCATCTGCCAAGAGGCGAGCACGGAGAATACGTAGCGCTGATTCTTTATTTTGTAGTTGTGATTTTTCGTTCTGGCACGAAACAACGATTCCAGTAGGTACGTGGGTAAGGCGCACTGCAGAGTCTGTTGTATTCACAGATTGACCGCCAGGACCTGATGAACGGTACACATCTACGCGCACATCATTCATGTCAAGTTCGACGTCAACTTCTTCTGCCTCTGGAAGCACCAGAACGCCTGCAGCAGATGTGTGAATACGTCCCTGACTTTCAGTCTCTGGAACTCGCTGAACTCGGTGCACTCCACCTTCAAATTTCAAACGAGCATATGGTGTTGTGCCAGGTTCTGGAGTTCCCTTTGATTTAACTGCCATCGAAATATCTTTATAGCCACCGAGATCAGATTCTGTTACGTCGATGATCTCAATCTTCCAGCCGCGCTTTTCAGCATAACGTTGGTACATGCGAACAAGGTCTCCGGCAAAGAGCGCGGATTCATCTCCACCTGCGCCAGCCTTTACTTCCATGATTACATCTCGATCATCATTAGGATCGCGTGGAAGTAAGAGCTCTTCCAGTCGAGTCGCGGTGCGTTCTACAGTTTCTTCCAGCGCTGGAATCTCTGAAGCGAATTCAGGATCTTCTAATGCCATCTCTCGCGCAGCTTCTAAATCATCGGCGGCAGATTTCCATTCATTAAATCCTGCTACAACTGGTCCGAGTTGGGCATAGCGCCGACCAAGTTGGCGAGCCTTACCTTGATCTTCGTGAATCGAAGGGTCAGCCATAAGTTGTTCGAGTTCTTGATACTCACGGACCATTTCATGTGCCGATGCAAAGCGATCATTGCTCATTACTGACTCCTTTCACTCACGAGTTGCCGACGTTCTGTTGGTAAATAAAAAGACCGCTCCGCAAGCCACAATGGCCAGCGGGGCGGTCTTAATGGAAAGCTAGTTAGCGGACTTCTTGCCGAAACGCTCTTCGAACTTAGCTACGCGTCCACCAGTATCGAGGATGCGCTGCTTACCGGTGTAGAACGGGTGGCAGACTGAACAAACTTCAACATAGATTGAACCGCTTGCAACTGTTGAGCGGGTAAGAAACTTTTCACCGCAACCACAAGTTACTTGGGTCTCTTTATATTCTGGGTGGATCTCTGGCTTCATTGTTTTTCCTCTGTTCGACTTGGGTCCTAGGCCTTTCGGTCAGGTGAACCAAGTGTTCGATTGCTAGGGGGAAAGAGTATCGGCTCTCCCCCGCACCTGAGAAATCGATCATCTCTCTATGCGGGGGAAAGCCGATTTACCCCCGGAAAAACGCTGGAGTTAGTTGCCGCTCTGTGGAGCCTTCTCAGCCTTGCCTGGCTTTACAGGCTTAGTTGGCTTTACAGGCTTTGCACCAAGTGCATCAACTGCTGACTTAAATGTTGTATGTGCTGCAGCGATTGCATCTTTGCGAGTCTTTACGAGAGCATCTCGTGCTTCTTGTGTTGTCACAGTTGCAATCGCAGTTGTAAATGCTGTATTCGCAGCTAGTACTGCTGCTTGACGTGCATCGGCAAGTGGGCGAATTGCTGCTTGACGGAGATCCTGTGCTGCTCGGTATGCAGCGATTGAATTCTGGAAATCAATAACTGCTTGTTCGCGAGCAGTGAGTGAATTGAGTGGTGTTGCTGTATCTGCAGCCATTGCGTTTGGTGTTGCTAGGGCCAATGCCAGCACGGTGATTGCGCCAACTTTCTTAATTAAAATCATTTTCTGCTCCTTGAAGTTCTCCGGACGTTGGCTCTGCGCACTCTGCGCTGCCTCTGAGTAGAGGATGAGGTTCGACCTTGTGATATCCCTGTGAATGCCTTTCGATAATTGCGTGGATCACACTTCTGGGTCGGGGCGTGATGTGTCAAAAACCGAAAGTTTTGCCAGACTATGGCTATGCCTAAGACGACCCACCCCACCAAGTCCTCGCTGATTGAGTGCGCCGCTGACCTATTAGATAAGTATCGCTTTGATGAAATCACAGTTGAAATGGTGCTTGACCGGTCAAGTATTTCTAAAGGCTCTCTCTATCACCACTTTGAAGATATCTATCATCTTCTAGAAGCGGCGATGATTGTGCGGTATGCGCGTTATGTTGATACCAACATCGCAGCGTTACAAGCTCTTCTATCTGCTGCAAAGACTGGCGAAGATTTCTACCAAGGGCTTTCACAATTATCTGCGGTCACACAGGGTGAGGGGATGAAGCGTGCTCGACAAGAGCGTGCACTCACCATCGGTCGCGCGATTACAAGTCCGCGCATGTCAGTGCTACTTCAGGGAGAACAGCAACGCTTAACTGATGCGCTTGTACAAATCATTAAAGATGCTCAGGCGCGGAAGTTATGCAGCACCGAGATTGAGGCTCATGCGTTAGCGGTCCTGATGCAGGCATGGACACTTGGCAAGATTGTTGATGACTTGAGCGAAAGCCCAGTCAATAACGATGCCTACATAGCCCTCGTTAATCGCGTAATCAGAGAAGTATTCGTTCCACAGAACTAAATACTTTCAGATTTACTTACAGACTTACTTGGAGTCGTCTGGTCCAGATGTTGTCTTCTGGATCTGCATCAAGAATTCAACGTTGGACTTAGTGCCCTTCATCTTCTCCAAGAGAAGTTCAAGTGCAGCTTGTGGCTCGAGTGCGTGAAGTACGCGGCGAAGTTTCCAGACAATATTGAGCTCTTCAGTTCCCATAAGAATTTCTTCTTTACGAGTACCAGAGGCGACAACGTTGACGGCTGGGAAGATGCGCTTATCTGCCATGCGGCGATCAAGGATGAGCTCCATATTTCCAGTTCCCTTGAACTCTTCGAAGATCACTTCATCCATACGTGAGCCTGTATCAACAAGGGCTGTCGCCAAGATAGTCAGCGAACCGCCATCTTCAATATTACGTGCGG
>JBILXG010000013.1:0-10118 GCA_044369465.1 Candidatus Planktophila sp. | reverse complement strand
TTTATCTCACAGATTCCGGATTCACTCTTGAGCACCGAGCAGATAGCGCGCAAGAGATTGCTGCAATCATTAAGGCCCGTCGCGAACTCAAGACAGATTCGACAGCTTTAGTTGTAGCAAACCCAGTCAAAGATGAGATGAATCGCGCGCGCCATGATGCAATTCTGGCTAGTGGGCTAGCTGGTGCTACTGCTCAAGGAATTACTGGAAAGGCGGTCACGCCTTTCTTGCTCGAACATGTCCATACTGCAAGCCAAGGTGAATCTTTAAAGGTGAATATCGAAATCATTAAATCCAATAGCGCACTTGCTGCCGACATTGCAGTTGCTCTCACAAAGTAAAGATCATGGGCATCAAGGTCTATTGCATCGGTGATTTGATGCTCGACATCGTTGCACAGATTCCAACCTCCCCGCATGAACTCCACCTAGGAAATGACACTCGCACTGTAATTTCAACTCATGGCGGCGGCGCAGGCGGAAATGTTGCATCCTGGCTGGCAGTGCTGGGCAACGATGTCACCATGGTGGGAAGAATTGGTAACGATGCTGCTGGCTCTGCAATAACTTCAGAATTTGATGCATTAGGTATCTCCTATGGTGAAATCGTAAAAGACGGTTTTCACACAGGCGTAGTGATCTGTTTAGTAGATCCATCAGGTGAACGTACGATGCTTGCAGATAACGGCGCTAACGCTGGTCTGACAATAAGTGACCTCCCTGCACTCGATGGCGTTAGCGCCATCTACCTCACAGGATATGCACCACTTGCTCCACTTTCTCGCGAAGGCGTTTTGGAAATGGTTCGCACAATCAACTCGAGTGGAATTCCTATCATCTTTGATCCTGCAACTGTCGGCGGTATGCAAGGAGTTTCAGTAGAAGAAATTCTCTCGTGGTGTGCTCTGATGGATACAGTAATCATGAATGAAGAGGAAGCCATCTACTTAAGCGGATTAACTAACCTCGAATCAGCTCTTAACTTCTTCATTGAACTCACTCCTCGTGCCATCATTAAGCGTGGATCTGCAGGTGCTATTGGCCTAGAACGAGGTGGCGAGATCATCACAGTCGCTGCTCACACATCGGCAGTAGTTGATACCACTGGAGCCGGAGATGCATTTGCCGCAGGATTTATCGATGCATTCACCGATCGACGTGACTTTTCCTATGCAATGGAGCGAGCAAGTGCCGTTGCTGGCCACTGTGTTGCAATCGTTGGTGCTAGAGGGCGTGTAGGTACACAGATTTAGCCCTACCTCTTGGCACAATTCACGCCATGGCAACAGCAAAGAAGACCACAGCAACTAAAGGCAAAAAGGCAGCGGCAGGACCAAAGCCTGGAGAGTTTGCCGGCAAGATTGTTGATATCGATGTCTCATCAGAGATGTCAGAGTCTTTCCTTGAATATGCGTACTCAGTTATTTATTCACGAGCACTTCCAGATGCACGTGATGGCCTTAAGCCAGTGCACCGTCGCATCTTGCACCAGATGGCAGATATGGGACTTCGTCCAGATCGTGGCCACGTAAAGAGCGCACGTGTTGTCGGTGAAGTAATGGGTAAGTTGCACCCGCACGGTGATGGCGCAATCTATGACGCACTTGTCCGCATGGCGCAATCGTTTTCCATGCAACTGCCACTTATTGATGGCCACGGAAACTTTGGTTCACTCGACTCAGGTCCTGCTGCGATGCGTTACACAGAGGCACGTTTAGCTTCTGCTGCTCTTGCTATGGTCTCTGAATCAGATGAGAACACAGTCGACTTCGGTCCAAATTACGATGGTCAGCTCTCTGAGCCACTTGTACTTCCTGCTGCATATCCAAACTTGCTCGTTAACGGCGGTTCTGGAATCGCTGTAGGTATGGCGACAAATATGGCCCCACACAACTTGGGTGAAGTAATTGCTGCGACAAAGTTCTTGATTGATAATCCGAAGGCAACGCTCAATCAGTTGATGAAGCATGTGCAGGCTCCAGATTTCCCAACCGGCGGAGAGATTGTCGGCATCGAAGGCGTGCGCGAGGCCTATGCCACCGGTAAGGGATCTTTCAAGGTGCGCGCGACTGTAGAGATTTCAAAAGTTACATCACGCAAAATGGGAATCATCATCAAGGAACTTCCATTTAACATCGGCCCAGAAAAGGTGGTCGAGCGGATTGCTGATCTTGCAAAGGCTAAGAAGATTCAGGGAATCTCAGACATCATCGACCTTACCGATGGCCAGACTGGCACCAACGTTGTTATTGAGCTCAAGAACGGCTTTGAGCCAGAAGATGTTCTTGAAAAGCTCTACAAGTTAACTCCTATGGAAGATGCCTTTGCCATTAACGCTGTCGCCCTCGTTAAGGGTCGCCCGCAGACTTTGGGACTCAAAGAACTCCTTCAAGTCTTTATCGATCACCGCATCGAAGTAGTCACACGCCGTTCAGAGTTTAGAAAAGCAAAGGCAACCGCTCGCTTATTGATGGTTGATGGTCTCCTCAAGGCAATTATCGATATCGATAAGGTCATCAAAATCATCCGTGGCAGTGAAGATGTAACTGCTGCAAAGGCTTCATTAATCAAGGATTTCAAACTCAATGATGAGCAGGCCACATATATCCTCGATATGCCACTTCGTCGTTTGACCAAGATGAGCAAACTTGAACTCGAAAGCGAACAGAAAGAACTCAAGAAGATCATTGCCGATCTCACTGCTCTGCTCAAGAGCGATGAGAACATCAGAGCTTTGATCTCAACAGAGCTCACCGCAGTTGCAAAGTCCTATGCGACACCTCGTCGAACACGTATTGGTGCTTAAGAAAGCAATTTAAGTAACCAATTTCGTTCCTACTGCCACTGTGTGGGAGACTTCCGCAAATGATCGCAACTTCCGCCCTTGAGCTTCGCGCTGGGGCCAGACTCCTTGTTTCTGGGGTCAACGTTCGCATCAATCACGGAGATCGCATCGGATTCGTTGGACGTAACGGTGCCGGCAAATCAACCCTTGCAAAAGTTCTAGCGGGAGAAACTCTTCCTGCAGGTGGTGCTGTACAACGCACCGGCAAGATCGGATATCTCCCCCAAGATCCGCGCACTGGCGAAGATCAAGGAACTGTTATTGAGCGCATTTTATCTGCGCGAGATTTAGATCAAATTGCAGCACGCATGACCCAAGTTGAACAAGAGATGGCGACAACTGAAGGCGCTGCACTTGAAAAGGCGATGGAGCGTTACACCCGCGTCGATGCTGAATTCCAAGCAGCTGGTGGCTACGCCGCAACTGCCGAAGCTGAAGCAATCGCTACCTCACTTGGTGTATCTGAGGCGGTATTTGGAAATCAACTGGAGACCTTATCTGGCGGACAGCGCCGCCGTATTGAACTCGCTCGCATTCTATTTTCAGGCGCTGAAACACTTTTGCTTGATGAGCCAACGAACCACCTTGATGCTGATTCGATTCTTTGGTTACGCAACTACCTCAGTACTTACTCAGGTGGCCTCGTCATCATCTCTCACGATGTGAACCTGATTGAGACTGTCGTAAATAAAGTCTTCTACATCGATGGCAACCGTAACGTCATCGATGTGTATAACTTGGGCTGGCGACAGTATCTCTTGCAGCGCGAACAAGATGAACATCGCCGAAAGAAAGAGCGTGCCAACGCCGAGAAGAAGGCTGAGATCTTGCAGAAGCAGGGCGAGAAGATGCGCGCTAAAGCTTCGAAGGCAACTGCAGCGCAAGGCATGTTACGTCGCGCTGAAAAACTTCGCTCTTCCCTTGATGATGTACGTGTCAAAGATAAGGTCGCAAAGCTACGCTTTCCTACTCCAGCACCTTGTGGAAAGACTCCCCTATCTGGCGAAGAACTTTCGAAAAACTATGGCTCTCTTGAAATCTTCACCGACGTTTCTTGCGTTATCGATAAAGGTTCTCGCGTTGTGATCTTGGGACTCAATGGTGCTGGTAAGACAACACTTCTGAAGATTCTGGCTAATCAACTTGAATCAGATACCGGCACAGTCGAACATGGCCACGGATTAAAACTTGGTTACTACGCCCAGGAACATGAAATGCTCGATTTCGATCGCACCATTCTAGAAAACATGATGTCTTCTAAGGACGACTTGCGTGAACCTGAAGCCCGCAACGTGCTCGGTTCATTCCTCTTCGTCGGAGATGATGTTCATAAGCCAGTTAAAGTCTTATCTGGTGGAGAGCGAACACGTCTTGCTCTCGCTACTTTGGTTGTCTCTGCAGCAAACGTTCTCCTGCTAGATGAGCCAACAAATAACTTAGATCCCGCTTCTCGCGAGGAGATCTTGGGCGCACTCGGTGAGTATCAAGGTGCAGTTGTGATGGTCTCTCACGATGAAGGTGCTGTGCAGGCTCTTAAGCCAGAGCGCGTGATCTTGTTACCCGATGGCGATGAAGATATTTGGAAAGACGAGTACTTCGACTTAGTCGCAATCGACTAAATCCGAAATTACTTTTGAGACTCTCGCATTGCTTTGATGTCTTTACCAATTTGGAAGAAGTTAACAATCAACTCAATGCTCATTCGCGTGTAAATCAAAATTAGGAAGTACACCGCTGGGATAACTAAGGTGAATAACAAAACCAAGCCACCAGATAGGTAGAAGGAGTTAAACCAAAGCATTACTAGGGAGACAACCGCCAGAATAGTCCACAAGGCCACGGTGATTCCATAAAGAAGGCGGAAATATGACACTGAGACAAACTGTTCAAATTTGAAGTCAAAAAGATTAGCGATTGCGTTTCCGCTGCCTTCTGACTTAGTGACGACGTTTGGACTTGAACTTACTTCTGGCTTTGTACAACTATTGCAGTATGCAATCCCATCTCGCATCGAAAAACCGGCTTTTGAAATCACCTCAACTGTACAGTTACAATAATTACTCATCCTATTTCTCCCATCCTGAAGCGTCCTTGAATTGATTTGCAAAACCTGCGGAGTTGCAAGCTCGTTGCCCGTCGATCGCTAGCCTATGAATTGGATTTGTGGCTTTCTTGAGTATCTCAGACTCACCATCTAAGCCTTTCAAAGAATTAGAGTATGCGCCGAGAGAATTCGCCAATCTCAATATTGCCTCTTCAAGCTTAGGGTAGCCAGCTGTTTGACCATTAGTTGTCCCTAACAATTTTGACTGAATAACACGTGCGCTATTGCCTAAAGACTCTATGTCGATCTCAGAAAGCCCGGCATCCGAGTTCATTGCGAGTGTTTCATTTAACATTAAATTAAGCTCTCCAGCTGCCGTTCCAAGCGCAACGCAAGGGTCTAACTTCACTTCAATCTGTGGCGCGTTAGCTTTTGGAGCTTTTGGAGGTTCAGGTTTTAAGTAACTGCCTACTCCGACAACTCCTGCAATCACAATGACACCGGCAATGGCTGATACTTGAATTTTTTTACGATTCTCCGACATAAATTGGGAACGTTGATTGCGAGCTGCCTCGGATGCTGCTGCCTGACGCAATCTCTCCTGCTTTTGGCTCGCTTCCCACTCTACTTTCAGGCGCACCTCCTCAGCTCTTGCGCGCTCCTTGGCCTCTTGTAGTAAAGCGGCCCGAGCCTCAGCTTCTTTTTCCACAATTGCATCGAGCTTAGAACGCTTCTCTGGTTGAGCAAGTGACTTATCTCGATCGAGAGCTGCGGCGTAGTAAGTAAAGAGACGTTGTTCGGGTAACTGAATTTTGCAACTTGGGCAGATGGCAGCAACTTTAACTAAATTTGTACCGCAGAAAGGGCAATTCATGCTTTCGAGTTTACAGGTTCAAATGAGTTAAGCAAGGTTTTACTCCACTTTATAAGCTCACCAGCTTTAAATCTGAGTTCAGGTCAGTTACACAGAATCTGTGCACGAAACAAACGAGAGACGCTAAGCGTCGATACGGTCGCGATCGATTTCAGCCGTTGAGATAAATTCTTTTCGAGGGGCAACATCGTTACCCATCAAGAGTTCAAACATTTGCTCTGCAGCGGTGGCATCAGAGACGGTAATGCGGCGAAGCGTGCGTGCATCCGGATCCATCGTTGTCTCGCGGAGCTGATCAGCATCCATCTCACCGAGGCCTTTGTAGCGCTGAATAGGCTCTTTCCACTTCTTGCCAGCCTTTGTGAGCTCTGCAGTGACCTTCTTCATCTCATCATCAGAGTAGGTATAGATGTACTCACCCTTTTTGCCGCCGCCGCCGATTGTCTCAATGCGATGCAGAGGTGGGATAGCAGCAAATACTCGACCTGAATCGATCATTGGACGCATGTAGCGGTATAAAAGTGTGAGCAAGAGGCAGCGAATGTGTGCGCCATCAACGTCGGCATCTGACATCAGAATGACGCGACCGTAGCGGGCATCATCTAGTTCAAATGACTTTCCAGAGCCTGCGCCGAGTACCTGAATAATTGATGCGCACTCAGAGTTATCGAGCATCTGTGAGAGTGAGGCCTTTTGAACGTTAAGAATCTTTCCACGGATAGGCAAGATTGCTTGGAACTCTGAGTTACGAGCAGCCTTTGTAGTGCCCAGCGCTGAGTCGCCCTCAACGATGAAGAGTTCGGTACGTGTGACATCTTCTGAGCGGCAATCCGCTAACTTAGTTGGAAGTGAAGATGATTCCAGTGCATTCTTTCGACGCTGCAAATCCTTGTGCGCACGAGCTGAGATGCGAGTACGTGAAGCACCGGCAACTTTCTCCATAATCAATTTGCCATTGGCTTTTTCAATGCGCTTTGTCGTGGTGAAGAATTCTTTAAGTTTGTCAGCAACTACCGCTGAAACAATTCGTGTGGCAGCCGCTGTGCCGAGAACTTCCTTGGTCTGACCTTCAAACTGAGGTTCAGACATTCGCACCGTGACGACGGCTGTGAGACCTTCCATCACATCATCCTTGATTACATCTGCTTCGTTCTTCTTCAAGATACCAGCAGAGCGCATCGCTTCATTAAATGCCTTAGTGATCGCGCGCTCGAAACCTTGGACGTGGGTTCCGCCTTTAGGGGTTGCGATGATGTTTACGAAGGAGCGAAGTGTTGTATCAAAGCCCATTCCCCACTTCATTGCGATATCAACTTCCATATCGCGCTCAACCTCTGTAGAGACCATGTGGCCCTTGTCGTCGAGTACAGGAACTGTCTCTTGGTAGTGACCGGTTCCGTAAATACGAATGGCGCTTCCGACTGGTTCATCTGGCTGCAAGAAATCGCAGTACTCAGAGATTCCGCCCTTATGGAAGAAAGATTGCGTTGTTGGGGTCTTGCTCCGATTGTCATTAACAATCAAGGTAAGACCTGGTACTAAGAAGGATGTTTGGCGCGCACGAGCGTAGATATCTTCAATATCTAGAGTGGCTTCCTTTAAGAAGATCTGCTTATCGCTCCACCACTTAATGCGTGTGCCGGTAACTTTTGCTGAAACTTTACCGATGGTGCGTAAGCCCGATTGCGGTGTGAACTCCGCCTTAGGTCCTTCACCATCGAAAATTCCAGCTTCACCGCGACGAAATGACATCCAGTAAATTTTGCCGTTGCGATCGACTTCAGCATCAAGGCGTTCGGCGAGTGCGTTCACTACAGATGCACCTACACCGTGGAGACCACCGGATGCGGCGTAGGATCCCCCACCGAATTTTCCGCCTGCGTGCAATTTTGTAAGAACAACTTCAACGCCAGTAAGCCCTGTCTTCGGTTCTTTATCAACTGGAATTCCACGACCGTCATCGTGCACCTCGACTGAGCCGTCTGCTTCAAGATTAATGTCGATTTTCTTGCAGTGACCGGCGAGTGCCTCATCTACTGCGTTATCAATAATTTCCCAGAGACAGTGCATGAGACCGCGTGAATCGGTAGAACCGATATACATACCTGGACGCTTGCGAACGGCATCGAGACCTTCAAGAACCGCTAAATCTTTTGCGGTATAGCTATCTAGTTCGGCGCCTGGGGCGGTGAGATCGAGCTGTGCAATCGCATCACCGGAATCTTTTTTGGCAGCCATGGGTGCAAAGATTAGCCAGCGAACTCTTTGCAGGTGCGTAAACGCGCCGAGGGGCATCTCAATTACTGGGAAAACCTTCCAATTCCTGTGAGATATCTATCTAAATGGAGAAAATTTCTTGGAAATCAGCAGGCGGGGAATATTTATAGATGGCATGATGTTCCATACGAAGTACCCCATTCGAGTACAGATCATCACCTCGGTGATCTTTAGGCAATGATCGGAGAGCGCGATGAACGAGCAAGTAATCCTCGAATCCACACCTCTAAATGCCCTTGATAGGTGCGATCGATGTGGAGCCCAAGCGTATGTACGCGCCATTTTGCTTAACGGCGGCGAGCTCTTGTTCTGTGCTCACCACGGCAAGGAATACGCCGAGAAACTTAAAGTTGTAGCAGCAAAGATTCAAGATGAATCAGAGAAGCTGGTTGAAAGTAAGTAATTCATAGTAAAGAAAAGCCCCTGTGCGAGTAATCGCACAGGGGCTTTTCTCTCTTTTTTAATCTAAATAATCTCGCAGTGATTGCGAACGTGATGGGTGGCGCAACTTCGACATCGTCTTCGATTCGATCTGGCGAATACGCTCACGAGTTACACCGTGAACCTTTCCGATCTCATCGAGAGTCTTTGGTTGTCCATCTGTGAGGCCATAACGAGCCTTAATCACATCTGCTTCACGCTGAGTAAGTCCACCGAGAACTTGCATCAACTGCTCCTGCAAAATCGTGAAGGTGACAGACTCTTCTGGCTTAACCGCTTCTGAGTCCTCAATGAGATCTCCGAACTCAGAATCTCCTTCTTCGCCCAAAGGTGTGTGAAGTGAGATTGGTTCACGGCCATACTTTTGAACTTCGACAACCTTTTCAGGTGTCATATCAAGCTCTTTAGCTAACTCTTCTGGAGTCGGTTCGCGACCAAGATCTTGAAGCATCTGGCGTTGTACACGTGCCAACTTATTGATGACTTCAACCATGTGCACTGGAATACGAATTGTGCGAGCCTGATCTGCCATCGCACGAGTGATCGCCTGACGGATCCACCATGTTGCATATGTCGAGAACTTAAAGCCCTTGGTGTAGTCAAACTTCTCAACTGCACGAATAAGTCCAAGGTTTCCTTCTTGGATCAGATCCAGGAAGAGCATTCCGCGTCCGGTGTAACGCTTTGCAAGAGATACCACCAAGCGAAGGTTCGCTTCAAGAAGGTGATTCTTTGCGCGCTTTCCATCTTCAACAATCCACTCAAGTTCGCGCTTGAGTTTCTTATCAATCTTCTTTTCAGTTGCTAGCTTCTCTTCTGCAAAGAGACCAGCTTCCATACGTGTTGCAAGTTCTACTTCGAGCTCGGCGTTAAGGAGAGCAACGCGACCGATCTGCTTGAGGTAATCCTTAACTGGGTCAGCGGTAGCACCTGCTGTCATCACCATCTGCTCTGGTGGTAGATGCTTAATTTCAGTCTGGATGCGACGAGCTTCAGCGTTGAAGATGTCATAGAGCTCTTCAACATTCTTGAGGTAACCCTGCGTGATTGCCTCCGCGATAACGCGAGCACCCTTTTCGGTGAAGTTATTCATCGATAGTTGCTGTTGGACCTGACGGAATGTCAGCGCCTTCGCATCTTCAGGATCTACATGGCCCTTACCTACATATGGGTGGTTGGCTCGCTTCGCGCTGACAGCATCAAGGACGATATTTACGTTAGCAAGATCCTTCTTATGCTTTGCGCGTTCAGTCTTTTCGCTCTCATCTTCTTCTGCATCTGAATCTTGCAGGATAAATGAGCCATCTTCAGATTTGGCATCATCAACTAGATTGACAGTGCGAGTCTCAGAGACCTTCGCGCCTTCTTCTGCCTCTACGATTTCAAGAACATCTGCAACAAGAGTCTCTACATCTTCTAATTCAACTTCTTCTAGCTCAACTTCTTCACCATCAATATTGGTGACAACTTTCTTGCCATCTGCGGCGACCTTTGGCGCAGCGACTGGTACTTCCTTAGGCTTAATGAGATCCCATTCAGCCTTCTTCAAAATTCGGCTTGGACTTCCAAGTCCCTTCTTGCGAAGTCCTTCAGTGAGCTTTGGAACTGTGATTGCTAGAGCGCGTGCTTCATCAACTA
>JBILXG010000109.1:0-3250 GCA_044369465.1 Candidatus Planktophila sp. | reverse complement strand
CTGGTGCCTTTGGTTTCTCAAGTAATGCTGCGTTGCAACCAGATCAGGCTTGGCTCCCGCAGAGTCCATGGTGGGGTTCGTACTCTGTTGAATCACAAGTAGGCGTTGGCGGATCAACTCATTCTCTCTACACGAAGGCACTATCTATTCGTAAGAGTGAAGTCGGTCTCGGTGATGGACCCATGTCTTGGATCGATGCCGGCAAAGATGTCATTGCTTTTTCACGCCCCGGAAATTTCGCCTGTTATGTAAATTTCGGAACTCCGATCGAGATTCCGCAAGGCGCAGAAATTCTTCTTGCCTCATCTGACTTCTCTGGCAACCTGATCCCAGCCGATACAACAGTATGGATGCGTTTGAAGTGAGCACCTTCTTTGATGAAATTGGGGGAGAGGCTTTCTTTACAGAGCTCGTTTCAGGTTTCTACGCACGAGTTGCAACAGACCCGATTTTGCGCCCCATGTATCCCGAAAGCGATATGAAAGGTGCTGCTTGGCGTTTGCAAAAATTCCTTGAGCAATACTGGGGCGGCCCTTCAACGTATTCAGAAGAGCGTGGGCATCCTCGCCTTCGCATGCGTCACGCAGGTTTTCATATCGATCTCGCGGCACGGGATGCTTGGCTCTCTTGCATGATGGCGGCAATTGATGATCTAGAGATGCAAGAGATCCATCGTAATCAATTAGTGAGCTATGTTGAGATGGCTGCTCATTCGATGGTCAACCAACCTTCTTAACTTATTTCTTTGAGGCGTTACCCAAGGTAAGAATTTCACCGTTACGGATATACCAAAGCGTTCCATCATCTGCGCGCACGGTGGTGATGCGAAGTCCCACGCGCTCAACAACACCCTGAATCGTTAAGACATCAATGCGATCGCCAACACCGTACTGATCTTCAATCAACATAAATATTCCAGAGAGAATGTCACGAACCAGCGTTTGTGCGCCAAGACCAACAGCAACTCCAACAATTCCAGCGGATGCAATCACTGGGCCTAAGTTAAATCCAAATTCTCCTAAGACCATTGCAGCTGCAACGATCCATACGACGGCATTAAGAATCGAGGTGAGTACAGATCCAATAGTGCGGGCGCGCTCTGCTTGTCTGTGAGCGGTTCCCGGCCCTGGACGGAGATCAACGGTTGCCAGACGGTTTACCGCCCTTGTAATGGCTCTATGCCCCAGTGATTGCGCGATGACAGCCCCAGCCAAGACGGCGATGATGCGAAGCGGGGCGCCGCTTAACCATTCCAATGCGCTCTGAATCTGATCATTCATAGACCAAAGGTACTTCACGAGGCAATAAAGGATGCCAGAAATTAACCTTGAAATACGATGAAGTTGGGTCAATAAGGTGCAAGATAAGCCAATCGGCGCGAGCCACGCGCCTGACACAACTGGAGCAGTCATGTCGCGAAGCCTTGTGCTTAACGCAACGTATGAACCTCTCGGCGTTGTACCTAACCGCCGTGCGCTGATCCTTGTGCTTAATTCACGGGCAACAATGGTTGAGTCATCTGGCGAGATTTTGCACTTTGCATCTGGTCAATTAGAACTCCCATCAGTTGTACGACTTAATAAATTTATTCGAATTCCTTATCGCCATGCGGTTCCTCTTTCTCGCCGAGCAATCTTTGCTCGCGATGGTGGGCGTTGTGTTTACTGCGGCGCTAATGCAACTTCTATCGATCACGTAATTCCACGTTCTCGTGGCGGTGGACATAGTTGGGAAAATGTTGTCTCTGCCTGCCATAAGTGCAATCACGTGAAAGCCGATAAACCACTGAAAGAGTTGGGATGGAGACTCAGATCACTTCCACGCGAACCAGTTGGCGCTGCCTGGAGGATTCTTGGCACAGGTCGCACCGAACCACAGTGGCTTCCATACCTTGAGCCATTCGGTGTGGCTGCAGCAACAGCCTAACTTCACTTACACTTACGCCATGATTCATATGATCGCATCAGCACTACAGATGAACTACGGCGAGGGTGGCGAAATGCCAGGAGAGCCGCTGACAGCAGTGCAAACATTTCTCTACTTTGTTGCAACACCGGTAGGGCTTTTTCTTCTCATTTCAGTTTTGGTGCTTGCAGGAACACGTGAGAAAAAGAAAACAGAGCCTGGCAAGAAGCCAAGCTCTGTTATCGATTCAATCGACTAACTTTTACTTATCTGCAGCACGCGCCTTGAGTGCGCGAGACATTGCATCTCGTCCTTCAGTAATTGCACGACGTAGGGCATTAGATGCATCCTTGCCGGTGACGTTAAGCCAGTGCTCTGCCTTTGCTAGCGTCTCAGGAGTGATTACCCATGAAGGGAAGAGGTGAATCGCTGTTGCTTCAGCGATTTCATAACCCTTGGTCTCCCAGACCTTCAACATCGAGTCAAAGTATGGGTCGACATAGTCAGCGAGCAGTTCGTGATGAATATTCTCGTTGAATCCAAGGCATGTGTATGAGTGGATTGTGTTTGAGAGATCATCTGTAATGATCGAAGCGAATGCCTTTGACTTGGCTTCCTTAGTTGGCATTGATGCATATGCGCGCGCGGTGTACTGCTTGCCATGTGCTGTCTGATCTTTAGCTGACTCTGATTCGATATCTGCTGGACCAAAGACTCCGCGCTTAATCCCGCAGATAAAGATGTACCAGCGGATTTCAGCATCGATCACGAGACCGTTGATTGAGCCATCAAGAATTGCCTTGATGCGATCAAACTGTGCTGGCGTAAATGCGAAGTTTGCAAAGGCGCGAGCAAATGCCATCTGATGGTCACTTCCTGGCGCTGATGCATCGAGGAGTGCTTCAACAGATTGCGCAAGATGTGCACGAAGTGAATCGCGCTTTGTCGGATCTGCATAAGCCCAGATAGCGGTATCGATCTGCATCAAAGTTGCTGAAACGATTGAGATATCTGACTCGCTCTTAAGTGCGTTCAGTGCAATCGTGACGTAGTCAGTTGCTGAGAGCTCGCCATCGCGGCATGAATCCCAGAGCGAAGCCCAGATAAGGCCGCGAGCAAGTGAGTCATCCAAACCACCTAGGTGGCTCTTCATCGTGGCAATTGATCGATCATCAAAGCGCAACTTGGCATATGTCTGATCTTTATCGTTGATCAGAACTAAGTCTGCAAGCTTTTCGCCAGCAAGAGCTGCGACCGGAGTTAACTCACCAGCAACATCGAGCTCAACGCTGGTACGACGCGTTAGCTTGTCGCCAGAGATATCAAAAAGTCCTACATGTAAACG
>JBILXG010000108.1:0-3294 GCA_044369465.1 Candidatus Planktophila sp. | reverse complement strand
TAAGCGAGCCAGGGCTTGCTCTGGACTAAGTGAACCATTGACAATATCTGCAACGGCTTCAATAACCGGCACTTCAACACCAACGCGGTGTGCGATCTCAACAATTGCGCCAGAAGATGTGACACCTTCTACTGTCTTTGCGCCTTGTGCAATTGCCATCTCCATAGAACCAGTCTTGCCAAGTAGTTCGCCAAATGTTCTATTGCGTGAAAGTGGTGAACCACATGTAGCAACGAGATCACCCATTCCAGCAAGTCCTGCAGCGCTGAGTGGATCAGAACCGTGAGCTGCACAGAGTCGAGCAACTTCGTTAAGTCCTCGAGTAATGAGCATTGCTTGTGTGTTTTCCCCGTAGCCCATCCCGATTGAGATTCCAACTGCTAAAGCAATTACATTTTTGATTGCACCGGCTAATTCGCAGCCAAGAAGGTCGACCGATGTATACACACGGTAATACGGAGTGCGGAAAAGCTCACGCACATGCTCTGCCACTTCCTGAGAGGTGGATGCAGCAACTGCTCCTGCTGGTTGGCGCAAAATTAGTTCGTCGGCCAAATTTGGTCCAGTCAATAGTGCAATTTTATGTTTACCGAGGATCTCTTCAATAATCTCCGTCATTCGAAGCATTGTTGAAACTTCGATGCCTTTGAGGGTACTCACGATCGTGCAGTCAGCCGAGAATCGTGGCTTCCACTCATTGAGCGTTGTCCTAAGTTGGGTTGAGGGAATAGCAAGGACATATGTTTGGCTAAATGCAAAAGCCTCATCTAGATCAGTCGTTGCGCGAAGTGTTGTCGGTAGCACTTGACCAGCCAGATAGCGCTGATTTGTGTGAGAACTGTTTATCTCGCCAATCGTTTCGGCATTACGGCCCCAGAGCAGAACTTCGTTGCCAGCATCGCAGAGCACTTGAGCGAGAGTTGAACCCCAGGCTCCGGCACCGAAGACGCTAATTCTGCTCATTACTTCTTTCCATTCTTTCTAAAGTTTCCCGTACGCGGTAAATCTGATCTGTGAGGGTCAAAGATAGCCGCAGGACGTTCTTCGCCGCGAATTTCCTCAAGAAGGAGCGTTATTGCCCTCATGATTTCGGCGGTCGCCTCGGTCATCGCCACAGGATCTTCTTCTTTTCCATACCAGCGTGAAAGATCTATCGGTTCACCAACTCGATAGCGCACAGTTACTCGAGGAAAAATTCGCAACTTCTTTCTATATGGCGGCAATATTTGTTGCGTACCCCATTGCGCAGCCGGATAGACCGGGACTTTAGAGATGACTGCTAATCGAGCAGCACCAGTCTTAGCAACCATCGGCCAATAATCTTTATCTCGCGTCAGCGTCCCCTCGGGATAGACACCAACAAGATGACCCATATCAAGTAATCGAAGTGCGTACTGCAACGCTACGCGCGCCTCTTTGCTTTCACGTTCGACTGGAATCTGCTCTGCTGCCAAAAGAATCTTGCCAATTATTGGAACTCTAAAAACTTGAGATTTTCCAAGAAACCTTGGGGCACGCCCATGGGTGTAGAGAAAGAATGCGAGTGCGAAAGCATCCATGTAGGAAACATGGTTTGAGACGACAATGGCCGGTCCGCTCTTTGGAATCTTCACACCTTCGCGATACTCATAGCGCGCGACAAGCTTCATGATGGGAATCAAAATCGATGCACAGATTCGGAAGGTTGGATTTACGCCAAGTGGATATCCCTGCGGAGGATTGAAGCGAATCTTGAGGGGCTTGGGACTCCCAGCACCTGATTTCGACATGGGGCAATTCTAAGTCTGGCTGCGCACTTTATGGGCTGCTGGGAAGAGAAATTAAGGTAAAAAAATAAGGCCCACGCGTAATGCGTGGGCCTTATTAAAGAAGAGATTACTTCTTCTTCTTTGCAACCTTCTTAACAGCCTTCTTAGGTGCTGCCTTGCGAACAACCTTCTTCGCTGCCTTCTTAGCAGTCTTCTTTACAACTTTCTTAGCAGCCTTCTTAGGAGCTGCCTTCTTAGCTGCAGGCTTAGCGACTACCTTTGGTTCTGGCTTTGGTGCTGGAGCGAGCTTACGATCGCCAGCAACAACTTCCTTGAGAGCCTTTGCAGGCAAGAAGCGAGCCTTCTTTGAAGCCTTGATCTTGATTGTCTCGCCGGTGAATGGGTTACGACCCATGCGTGCCTTGCGATCAACCTTCTTGAACTTACCGAAATCGTTGATCATGACATCTTCACCACGCGCCATTGTGCGTGTGATTGTGTCAAAAACGATATCTACAGCGTGAGCTGCTTCCTTCTTGCTGTCGTTGAAGTGTGGGGCCAACGCGGCAATGAATTGGGCCTTATTCATCAAAATCCCCTTAGTTTTACGCTTAAAATTAAGCTTTTGCTTAACCTGTGTAAAACTTAAACTAGGTATAGGGGTGATGCCTACATTAGCGTGGGCGTGTCGCAATTTAATATTTCAAAGAAATCGCACTTTTTATGCGTAAAAAACCCTCATTCTGCAGTTGAGAGTTTTACAAATCCCGATCACCCTGAACGAAAAAAGCCTTATTTCACGCTTGTTTTTTAGCGCTATGAGCGAATAGGAAGCGTCGCAGGCTTATGTGAAGCGCGCTTTTCTTCAAATGCATCGATGGAATCAGTCTGTTTCAAGGTTAATCCGATGTCATCGAGGCCTTCCATCAAACGCCAACGCGTGTAATCGTCAATTGCGAAGGGATGAGAAATCGATCCGTAAGAAACTGTGCGGGTATCCAAATCAACGGTGATCGCAGTTGATGGATCTGCCTCGACCGCAGCCCACATCGCCTCGACATCATCTTGGGGCAAAATCACTGTAAGAAGGCCACCCTTAAGCGAATTTCCACGGAAGATATCTGCAAAGCGAGATGAGATAACCACTTTAAAGCCGTAGTTCTGCAAAGCCCAGACTGCATGCTCACGTGATGAACCTGTACCAAAATCAGGGCCTGCGAGAAGAACGGTGCCGGATTTGTACTCTTCCTTATTGAGCACAAACTCTGGATCGTTGCGCCAAGCAGCAAAGAGCCCATCTTCAAAGCCGCTACGAGTAACGCGCTTGAGGTAAACAGCAGGAATGATCTGGTCGGTATCAACGTTGCTACGACGTAGCGGAACTCCGGTACCTGTGTGCTTAATGAATTTTTCCATTGTCATATCTCCTTACAGATCCGCAGGTGAAGAAAGTTTTCCGCGAAGCGCGGTCGCAGCAGCCACCAATGGGCTTACCAAGTGAGTACGTCCACCTTTACCCTGGCGACCTTCAAAGTTGCGGTTTGAC
>JBILXG010000107.1:0-3303 GCA_044369465.1 Candidatus Planktophila sp. | reverse complement strand
TGTTCCTGATTCAAGTGGTTGGCGAAGTGAATCGAGAATTCCAGAGGCGCATTCTGGCGCTTCATCAATGAAGAGAACACCATGATGCGCAAGCGAACAAGCGCCAGGTCTGATGACGTGCGCGCCGCCGCCGACCATTGCAACTCGTGTTGCGCTGTGATGTGGCGCGACGATTGGCGCTCTTCGCGACATAGGTGATCGCTCTGAGAGCGTGCCTGCAACAGAGTGCAACGCCGTTACTTCCAGACTCTGTTCGATGGTCAGAGGTGGCAAGATCGTCGGGATTCGACTTGCGATCATTGTTTTGCCAGCACCAGGAGGACCAATCAATAAAAGGTGGTGTCCCCCAGCTGCTGCAACTTCTGCACCAAAACGTGCACGCATCTGCCCAGCAACATCCTCAAAATCAAGGAGTGGATCGATGCTTTCATCCAGCACCTCAGATATATGGCTTCTTCCTTCACCGGTGCGCAAATAGATCAGAAGTTCGCTTAAGTTGGTAAATGCCACGATCTCCATCGATTGCAAGAGCGCACCTTCGCCAATGTTGGCAATTGGAATAATCGCGCGTTTGATTCCTTCGCGGTGGCCAGCAATTAACGCGGGTAGCACTCCGTTCACTCCACGGATAGATCCATCTAAACCTAACTCGCCAAGTATTAGCGTTGAATCTATCGAGTCTTGTGCAAGTGCTCCATGAGCAACCAAGATGGCAAGGGCGATTGCGAGGTCAAAGCTTGAACCACTTTTTGGAAGCCAGGCAGGTGAGAGCGAAACAGTTACCTTTCGATTAGGCCAGTTCTCAGCTGAATTTGTAAATGCAGCGCGCACGCGATCGCGGGATTCATTAAGGGCGGCATCGGGAAGACCAAGTAAGTTGTAATGTGGAAGTCCATCACTAATATCAACTTCGACAGTGACTGTGTTTCCTGAAAGACCAACTAGCCCCATAGAGGTGGAACGACCCAGGGTCACAGAATGTTCTCTCTGAAATCAATTGTGTGCGAACCATCTGCTGCCAAGAGCACTGCAGCAACATCGATCGAGAAATCGCTCCCAAGTTGATGATGAGTTGCGAGCCATGCCAGCGCTAGTCGTTGCAATCTGCGCGCCTTATCGCGATTGATTGCCTCTAGCGGATCTCCAAAAGCGAGCGAAGATCGAGTTTTGACTTCAACGAAATGAAGGAGTGAGTGCGAATCACAGGCGATGAGATCAATTTCGCCCTCCTTTATTCTCCAATTTCGTTCGATGATGTCATAGCCGAGAGTCTCTAAATGTTTTGCAATTGTTGCCTCGCCAAAAGCGCCAATCTGGCGATTTCTACTTGGTCTCTTGTGAGTTGCCGTCATGGAGGGCAGGGTAATTATTCAGATGCTCACACTCGCGAGATCGTCGAAGCGATGTGGGTAAGTTAGAGAAGGGCTGCGATATTTGAAAATGATCGACGATGAATTGGAGTCACGCCGTATTTAAGTAGCGCTTCGCTATGGACTTTAGTGATGTAACCCTTGTGTGAGGCTAATCCATACTCCGGATATGTACGATCGAGTTCGCGCATGATTCGATCACGAGTAACTTTGGCAATGATCGAAGCAGCGCTAATACAGGTGACAACTTGATCGCCTTTCCACACCGCAAGATTCGGCAGAGCAAGTCCTTCAATGGCATATCCATCTGTAAGGACATAGGCCGGTGTGATCTCAAGTCCCTGTACCGCTCGGCGCATGCCATCAAGGTTTGCGGCATGGACTCCTCGCGCATCGATTTCCTGATTCGAAATAATGACAACGCTGAGTGAAAGAGCGGCCTCTACGACAACGTCAAATAAATCTTCGCGATTTTTCTCAGAGAGCTCTTTCGAATCTCGCACTTGAGCAAGTTCTATTGCGTGTGGATCTCGCAGAATTACAGATGCGACCACTAGTGGACCTGCACATGCTCCGCGACCCGCTTCATCAACTCCAGCTAGTGGCGAAATGCCGGCAGCATAAAGTTGATCTTCAATTACCTTCTCTTCACTCACTTGCTTGAGAGTGGGTCCTGGGAAGAAATAAATCCGATCTGTTTAATCGGCCAGATTGTTGCAATCACACGTCCAGTAATCTTTTCGACCGGGACCATTCCATTATTGACATCATCCTGGTGTACACGTGAATCGCCACTTGCTCCGCGATGATCTCCCATTACCCAGACCTTGCCTTCAGGAACCGTGATGTTGAAATCTGTATCGCTGGGAGAGTTTCCAGCAAAGATGTAAGGCTCGTTCGTTGGCTTTCCATTAATGGTAAGCACTTGATCCTTTGCAACAACATTGTCCCCAGCAACGCCAATAACGCGCTTAACGAGGTATTGCTTTGCTGGATTTGGGATTATGCCGACGAGGACGAGGCCTTCGCGAATTGCGTTAGTGATTCCATTTCCAGAAACTGAACTTGCTTCAGGTAACCACCCGGCAGGATCTCGGAAAACGATGACATCGCCGCGACTGATGTCATTGCCGATAAATGGAATTCGGTTGACTGCAACGCGATCTTTGATTTGGAGGGTGTTCTCCATAGAGCCTGACGGAATATAGAAAAATTGTACGAGGAAAGATTTAATGAGTAAGGAAACAAGGAGAGCTAGAACTACCAAAATTGGTAACTCGCGAAGGAGTGAACCCTTGCGCATCATGGGTTAATGAGCGCTAAAACTATTCAGCTTTTTTATCAGCTGAAGTCTCGTCGCTTGAGACCTCTTCTGCTGGAGTTTCAGCAACTGCTTCAACTGCTTCGACAACCTCGACTGGTGTCTCTACAACTGGAGTCTCAACAACTGCCTCGACGATTGGTTCTGGAGTTGAAAGAATTCCATCGCCGTAACCTTCAATGCCATCACGCTTTTCGCGAATCTTTGCAGCCTTACCGCGAAGGTCGCGTAGGTAGTAAAGCTTTGCGCGACGAACATCGCCCTTCTTGACGAGCTCAATCTTCTCAATAACTGGTGTGTGAACTGGGAAGGTACGTTCTACACCGACACCGTAAGAAACTTTACGGATTGTAAATGTCTCGCGAACGCCATCGCCTTGGCGACGGATTACGATTCCTTGGAAAACCTGGATACGGCTCTTTGAACCTTCAATAACGCGAACGTGGATCTTGAGTTCATCGCCAGCGCGGAACTGTGGGATGTCCTTGCGCAATGACTTGGCATCAACGGCATCGAGAATGTTCATTTTCTTCCTCAGGTTTCTTTTCTATCAATGTCAGCGCCCGCTACTTAGCTGCGCAGAAGGGCTATCTTGCCATAGAAGGGGCCTCG
>JBILXG010000106.1:0-3307 GCA_044369465.1 Candidatus Planktophila sp. | reverse complement strand
ACGTTTTTTGGAATCTCTTCACATTGCTTGGTGCTCTTGGTGCACAGGCGATGGGTGATCCAGCAGCCTTTGGTCTGGATGCTGCGGTTCCGGCTGCCTTCCTAGGTTTAGTCTGGCCGCGATTAACAGGTAAGACTGAACGGCTACTGGCAATCTCTGCGGTAGCACTGGCACTTATTGCCACACCATATGTCCCTGCGGGAGTTCCGATTATTTCAACTGCAGCTTTGGCTGTTCTCTTCGGCTTGCGAGGTCGAGTGTGGAGATAACAATGGATGCTCTCTGGGTTGGACTGATCGCAACGAGTGTGATCGCGTTCTTACTTAAATATGTCGGCCATAGCGTGCCAGAAAAATGGCTCAGCCATCCTCGAGTCCTAAAGATTAATGGCCTTATTCCCATCGCACTCTTGAGCGCTTTGGTAGCAGTCCAGAGTTTTACTAATGGAAAGTCACTAGTTATAGATCAGCGACTAGCTGGCCTTGCAGTTGCAGTGATAGCACTAATTCTTAGGGCACCTTTTGCAATCGTTGTCCTGAGCGCAGCTGCAACATCAGCTGGGCTCTATCACCTGCAATAAATTAGATGATGTTAAGGGATTCTAATTTTGCCTTGAGATCATTGTCTGAAGGCTCTGTCAGGTGAGTACCATCGCTGAATACGATCACAGGGATTGACTGCGCGCCACCATTAATTTCTACAACTTTCGCCGCAGCGGTTGGATCATTCTCAACGTCAACAAGTGTGTACTCCACGCCAAGCTCGGCAAGGAGACGCTTGGAACGGCGACAATCTCCGCACCATTCTGCTGAATACATTGTGATTGCTGACATGTGTTTCTCCCTTACATAAAGTTCTCAAGGCCAAAGGTAACTCCTGGCCGTGAGATAACGCTGCGAATGCCAAGTAGTACACCTGGCATAAAGCCTGCCCTATCGAGTGAGTCATGGCGAATTGAAAGTGTTTCGCCAAGGCCACCAAAGAGAACTTCTTGATGAGCAATTAGCCCACGAAGACGTACTGAGTGAACAGGAACTTCACCGACGAGGGCTCCGCGAGCTCCATCAAGTGATGTTGTTGTGGCATCTGGCATCGCCGCTAAACCTGCACTTTTTCGCGCTTTCGAGATTAAATCAGCTGTGCGTGCAGCTGTTCCAGACGGCGCATCCACCTTATTGGGGTGGTGAAGTTCAATGATTTCTGCTGATTCAAAGTACTTAGCCGCCTTGGTGGCAAACTCCATCATCAGGACTGCACCAATTGCAAAGTTGGGTGCGATCAGAATTCCTACTTCAGGATGAGCAGATGAAAGCGACTTCAACTTTGCAATGCGCGCATCATCGAAACCCGTTGTTCCAACGACGGAATGAATTTTGTGTGTGATGAGAAATTCTAAGTTTGCCATGACAGAGTCTGGAGTAGTGAAATCAACAACTACTTGAGCGCCTGATGAAATGAGTTGATCGAGCGAATCGCCGAGATCCAAGGCGGCTACAAGTTGGCAATCTGCCGCTGCCTCAACTGCTGCAACAACTTCTGCACCCATACGTCCGCGAGCTCCGAGCACACCTACTTTAATCATCGGTAACTCCCCTTCGCTAGGACTTTCTCAAAAACACTCTCTGACTTAAACGGCCCCACTAGTGCAAGGGTAGGCGTTTTGGTAAGAAACTCGCTAGCGACTTTACGGACATCCTCATGGGAAACTCCGGCAATCTCCTTCAAAATCTCATCAAAGCCCATCACTTGACCATAAACAATCTCATTTTTACCAATTCGCGACATGCGAGAGCCGCTATCTTCCTGGCTCAAGACAAGAGAACCACGGACAGCGCCCTTAGCTCGCTCAATCTCTTCGTGTGTCATTCCATGCTCTGCGACATCGGCGAGCACTTCGCGAATAATCTCGATGACTTCAATAGCTTTACTTGGATTACATCCTGCGTAGAAACCAATCTGACCAGATCCTGCAAATTGTTGTGCATATGCATAGACCGAATAGGCCAAGCCGCGCTTCTCGCGAATCTCTTGGAATAGTCGAGAAGACATTCCACCACCGAGAGCCGAAGCAAGAATGCCCATTGCAAAGCGGCGATCATCGTGGCGAGCAACACCCTCCATTCCATAAAACATGTGCGCCTGCTCTGTCTTGCGCGTCATCAAGCCAACGGGAGTCTGCTTAGCTTTACGAACACTCTCATTGCCACGAATTTGTGGCGTGCCCTTTACGTTGAGGAATCCATCTGCGCTGAGTGCACGCTCGACCATCTCGACAACTTTTTTATGTTTGATGTTGCCAGCAACTGCGACGACAAGATCCTGTGGAAGGTAGCGCTTTTTGTAGTAATTAAAGACTGAGTTGCGAGACATGGATTTGATGGAATCGATAGTTCCTAGGATCGGACGACCTAGTTGAGTATCCCCATAGTATGTCTCGGCGTAGAGATCATGGACAAGATCACTTGGATCATCATCGCGCATTGCAATCTCTTCCAATACAACCTTACGCTCAGCATCAACATCAAGTGCGCTAACAATCGATGAAGTAATCAAATCGCTGACGACATCGATCGCCATTGGCAAATCGGTATCAATCACACGCGCGTAAAAGCAGGTGTACTCCTTGCTTGTGAAGGCATTCATCTCACCGCCGACAGCTTCAATCGATGAAGAGATCTCAAGTGCGCTGCGACGAGTTGTACCTTTAAAGAGAAGATGTTCTAGAAAGTGAGAAGCCCCAGCAACTGCCGGGGTTTCATCACGTGAACCTACATTGACCCAGATTCCCACAGCGGCACTTCGTACCGACGGAACTTCTTCCGTAACGATACGAAGGCCACTTGCGTGAACGAATCTCTTTACTGACATTGGCCGCTTTATTTATTCAGCAGCCGGAGTTGAACCGTCTTCTAGGACTGGAACGAGTGAGAGCTTGCCCTTTGGATCAATCTCACCGATCTCTACCTGAATCTTGTCTCCAACCTTCATTACTTCTTCAAGGTTCTCAATTCGCTTTCCGCCATGCATCTTGCGAATCTGTGAAACGTGAAGCAAGCCATCTTTGCCAGGCATCAATGAGATAAATGCACCGAATGCAGCAAGCTTGACGACGGTACCGAGGTAACGCTCGCCAACTTCTGGCATCTGTGGATTTGCAATCGCATTGATCTGTGCGCGAGCAGCTTCTGCGGAAGGTCCATCGACTGCACCGATGTAGATAGTTCCATCATCTTCGATAGAGATATCTGCGCCAGTCTCATCTTGGATCTGATTGATGATCTTGCCCTTAGGCCCGATAACTGCACCA
>JBILXG010000105.1:0-3333 GCA_044369465.1 Candidatus Planktophila sp. | reverse complement strand
CTCTTGCAGGTAAGGGCGTTCACGTTGTTACAACAAATGATTACTTGGCCGAGCGCGATAGCGAGTGGATGGGTCGCATCCATCGTTTTCTCGGATTAACCGTAGGCGTCATCGTTAACAGCATGTCTCCGGCTGAGCGTCGTGAAGCGTATAACTGTGATGTTACCTATGGAACAAATAATGAATTTGGATTCGACTATCTCCGCGACAATATGGCTTGGAGCCTTGAAGATTGCGTACAACGCGATCACTTCTTTGCGGTCGTGGACGAAGTTGACTCAATTCTTATTGATGAAGCGCGTACACCTTTGATCATCAGCGGACCTGCCGATAAAGCAACCAAGTGGTATGTGGAGTTTTCAAATATTGTTAACCAGCTTTCACTCAATACTCATTATGAGGTTGATGAAAAGAAGAAGACAATCGCAGTTATTGAAGCGGGTGTAACAAAGGTGGAACAGCTGCTAGGTATTGAAAACCTCTATGAGGCTGCGAATACGACCCTCATCGGTTACCTCAATAATGCGGTACGTGCGAAGGAACTCTTTAAGCGCGATAAAGACTATGTAGTTATGAATGGCGAGCTCCTCATTGTTGATGAGCACACAGGCCGCATGCTTTCAGGACGCCGCTATAGCGATGGCTTACACCAAGCCCTTGAAGCTAAAGAGCGTATTGAGATCAAGGATGAGAACCAGACCCTTGCGACCATTACCTTGCAGAACTACTTCCGCCTCTACACAAAGATTTCAGGTATGACCGGTACGGCGATGACTGAGGCATCAGAATTTCATCAGATCTACAAACTTGGCGTTGTGCCAATTCCTACCAATCGCCCGATGCAGCGTATTGATGCTGCAGATTTAGTTTATAAATCTGAAACCGGAAAGTTCCTTGCCGTCGCGCAAGATATCGTTGAGCGTCATCGCAAAGGCCAGCCAGTATTGGTCGGTACCGTCAGCGTTGAAAAGTCAGAGGAACTCTCTTCAGTTTTGAAGAAGAATGGCATTCCACACGAGGTTCTCAATGCAAAGCACCACGAGCGTGAAGCGATGATTATTGCTCGTGCAGGTGTGAAGGGCGCAGTAACGGTTGCAACAAATATGGCAGGCCGTGGTACCGACATTATGCTCGGCGGCAATCCTGAATTCATGGCAGATTTTGAATTACAGCGTCGCGGAATCTCACCTGTAGAAAATGCAGCAGAGTACGAAGCGGCTTGGCCAGCAGAACTAGCAAAGCAGAAGGCAGCTGTTGCATCTGGTCATGAAGAAGTTGTCGCGCTCGGCGGTCTCTATGTTCTAGGTACAGAGCGCCATGAATCACGCCGTATCGATAATCAGCTTCGAGGACGTTCTGGTCGACAGGGCGATCCTGGTGAGTCACGTTTCTACCTATCGCTACAAGATGATTTGATGCGTCGATTCAATTCAGGAATGGTTGAGCGCTTCTTATCTGCAGCGGGACTTCCTGATGATGCTCCTATCGAATCAAAGATGGTCAGCAACGCGATTAAATCTGCTCAAACACAGGTAGAAGCGCAGAACTTTGAGATTCGCAAGAATGTTCTTAAATATGACGATGTGATGAATCGCCAGCGCGGAGTTATTTATGGCGAAAGACGTTTAGTCCTAGAGGGCGAAGACATTTCTACGCAGGTAGGCCAGTTCTTAGCAGACACGATTCAGGCCTATGTTGATGCCGAAACTGCAGAAGGATTTGCAGAGGATTGGGATCTAGAAAAACTCTGGACCGCTCTACGCCTTGTCTATCCAATCTCTATCACCATTGATGGACTCGTAGCAGAAGTTGGATCTTTGGGTGGCCTAGATGCAGAATTCTTGGCTGCACGAATTATTGAAGATGCAGAAGCTGCATATCAAAAACGTGAGGCCGAACTTGGCGCAGAAGTTATGCGCGAACTTGAACGAAAGGTTCTCCTTTCAGTGCTTGATCGCAAGTGGCGCGAACACCTTTATGAAATGGATTATCTGCAAGAGGGAATTGGGCTTCGCGCGATGGCTCAACGCGATCCGCTTGTTGAATATCAGCGAGAAGGTTACGAACTCTTCGCAGCGATGATGGATGCAATCAAGGAAGAACTTGCAAGCCTTGTCTTTAATGTTGAGGTAAACGTTGAAGATGGCAAGAAAGTCTCCGCCCCATCTATTGAAGCAAAGCCTGCTCAGGTCAGTGCGCTTTCCTATACAGCTGCTGATGAAAACGGCGTTGTTACTAAAAATGAAGTAACACGCAATGCTCCTTGCCCATGCGGTTCCGGTAAGAAGTACAAGCGTTGCCACGGTGCTTCTTAAGTACTAGAGCAGATCCAATTCGGTGCATAACCAGCGCCCATCTACGCCCTCAAAGCGAATCACGATGGCGCGCATTCGTTCGCCAAAACGTACGGTAATTGTTGATTCACAGATGCCATCGAGTGGCTCGCTTTGATGAATTGTTCTTACTCGCCCAACCTCTTTCTGTGATCCTGTTTTTCTGATCAGTTCGCTATAAATCACTCGATGGCAGCGAGCCATTAATTGCGCAGGTTGTCTCCTGCCAGCCCATATTTCAAGAAGTGCAACAACAAATGTCATCGTCCATGTATGTAATTCGGGTAATTCGCTGGCAGATGTTGGTTCGGGATAGTCATCACCTTCGAAATCTTCACCAAAGTGCGATGGAACTAGGTAGAGCTTTGCTTTTTGAATCGGTAGCGGTGCAAGGGGTTCGAATCGAGGAGAATCTGGGTAGAGATCAAGAATGGGATGGCTCCAGAGGGCGTGATCTTCACTGGATGCGGTGAGCGTGTAATGAGGCTGTGAGTAAGTTGTCATGGCGTCAGCATCGCGATCTAGCTCTCGCCATCCATCAGCCTCAAGGATGATTTTCTCTCAACCTAAAGGATGACTGTGGATAGAGCCCGGCCAAGATCAAAGCAATAGCGTTTGCTCCACCCTTATGTCACATCACTCAAATTCATCAATCTCATTGAAGTCACCTCGAGTCATTGTCGCCGGTGTTCTCTTTCTAGCCGCGCTGCTCTCATCATTTGCATTTGCAGCGCTCTCAGATCGCAGTGCTGGATATTGGGTTCTCACGCACCCCGTTGCAGCAGGATCCTTACTTACATCCGCAGATTTAGAAATTATCGACGCTTCCCTTGTCGGTAATCAAGATCTGTATTTGGCTGAAGATCTCTCACCGATTGGATTAACGACAACGAGATATATCGCAGCGGGTGAGTTTATTTCAACCAGCGCAGTCACTGAAGATCTTCAAGACTTTGATGCCGAACAGGTGCCAATCAACGTCTTCACCTCGGATATTCCG
>JBILXG010000104.1:0-3338 GCA_044369465.1 Candidatus Planktophila sp. | reverse complement strand
CTAGTTATTGATTCTACAAAGACTAAAGGTTTGCTGATTGGCCGCCGTGATCACAAAGATGCAACCGGCGCTCGCATTCTCTGGTCACTCCCAAAAGGACATATAGAAGAAGGTGAAACACCTGAGCAAGCTGCCATCCGCGAAGTCGCGGAAGAGACAGGAATTACATCTGAGATCGAACGCTCATTGGGTGTTATTGATTTCTGGTTTATGGCAGGTGGAAAACGAATTCATAAAACTGTCCATCACTTCCAGTTTAAAGAGGTGGGCGGTCTCTTAGCTGCTCAAGAATCTGAAGTCGATGAGGTGGGTTGGTTTCCACTCTCTGAAATTATCGGCCTTCTTGCATACCCAGATGAGAAAAAATTAATTGCTCGCACTAAAGCATCTGAGGTGGGGCAGTGAAGAAGTTTTCAGCTATCGCTTTAATCTTTCTCTTTCTCGGAGTATTTCTTCCGCAGAGTGCCAGCGCTGTAATTCGCAACATTGAACTTATTGAAAGACCACACCAACTTTTAGATGGAAGATTTATCGACGATGAACTTGCAACTTTACTTACACCTGAGGGACGCTTAGGTTCGCTTGTCTACACGCCCACCGTTTCACAAACGCGGTGGTTTATTGATGCAGCGCTCATTGATGAAGTTGCTGATATGGCAGATGGTTACGAATTAGCCAATAGTGAAGATGGTGTTGGTGTTGAAGCTGCTGCAGCCTGGCTTGCGCAACTTCGAATTGCAACGGTAGGTAGCACAATTATTCCGATTGCATATGGAAACCCGGATTTACGCCTAGCTAAGCGCCTTGCTCCCAGTGAGCTATCTTTCTATCAGAAGTATGGTGTGCAACGCACTGAATTCCATTTAGGTCGAGCAATCACTGCAGATAAGACAGTATTTAATTCTGCTACCTCCAAGTTGAGTGGGCCAGATCGAAGGAATTACACGATTAATCGCCAAGCTATCTCCAAACTATCGACCGTTGTAGATGCTCCAGAGTTGGAACTCTTCCGTGCACGACTAGCAATCCTGCTCTCACCTTCAATTAATGGGCCCTCGGCAGAAGTTTTTGCGCAGAGCGCAGTTGATGGTGTTCTGCAACAACAGAACAAGTTGCGCGTGAACCCTGGAAAGTACGCGCTCACATCTGAGTCTGGAAAAGTCCCATTAACTCTTGTTAATGGGTTTACAACACCGGTGAAGGTAAATCTAATTTTCCGCGCCTCAAATATTCGAGTGCTCGTTAGCGACATCCGAGCAATCACACTAGATCCGCAATCTCGAACACAGATGGCGGTTCCTTACACTGTTGTCACTTCAGGTACTACTCAAGTCAATGCAGTGCTTACTAATACTGATGGAAAGTGGCTTGGTCCATCTTCTAAGCTGGCGCTGAGCATGACTTTGATTGATTCGCGAGTGGCGTGGTTTACAACAGCGGCTGCAGTTCTACTCTTTATTGGTGCAGGTGCGCAGACTTATCGTCGGCTTAGAAAGGGGCGCAAGTGAAAAATAATGAACTCTTCCGCGCCTCTGGAATCATGGCGATCGGAACAATTCTCTCTCGCATCACTGGATTCTTTCGTGCGATTCTTGCTGTAGCTGTACTTGGTACCGCTCTTCTTGCCGATACCTATAACGTCGCAAATACCATGCCAAATATTCTCTACAACTTACTTGTTGGTGGAGCACTTACTGCAATCTTTGTTCCACAACTTGTTCGCTCTTTTCAAGATGAAGATGGCGGTCATGGCTTTGCCTCTCGTCTCGTGACAACAATTTCAGGAATACTTCTTTTACTCGTTCTTGTAGGAGTGATCTTTGCTCCTGCACTCGTTCGCCTATACGCGCCAGAGTTTTCGACGCCGGGTTTTGAGACAGAGAACCAGATTGCTATCGCATTTACCCGATATTGCTTGCCGCAGATTTTCTTCCTTGGACTCTTCACAATGCTTGGTCAGGTGGCAAACTCCCGCGGATCCTTCGCACCTTTGATGTGGGCACCAATAGCTAATAACCTCGTTGTAATTGCAGTCTTTGCCGGGGTTTTAGTACTACAAGAGTCACTCACCATTGGAACAATTACCGATTTCCAGATTCAACTTCTTGGATGGGGAACCACTCTCGGAATCGTTGTCCAGGCGCTTATTTTGATTCCTGTTGTGAAGCGTTCCGGTATTCAACTTCGAATTAAGTTTGGTCTTCGTGGCCTTGGAAAGTCTTTCTCGCTAGCCGGCTGGACTCTGGTCTATGTTTTAATTTCACAACTTGGTTACTTAGTAACAGTTAACGTTGCAACTAGCGCTGCGGTGCGTAGTGCGCAAGAGGGAATTACAACAGGTGTTGGTTTCACACCTTTTACTAGCGCTTACTACATCATGTTATTGCCGTATTCAATTGTCACAATTTCAATCGTAACCGCGCTGCTTCCTCATCTATCTAAACTTGCTATCGAAGAAAATGTTGAGGAAGTCCGCAAACAACTTATTCGTGCAATCAAAATGGTTGGCGTCATTACAGTTCCAAGCAGCGTCGCACTCTTCTTCTTTGGTCCGATGATGACTGAGGCGCTCTACTTTGGAATTTCTCTCGATGATTCTCGTTATATCGGGCAGGTGCTCTCTGCGCTAAGCCTTGGTTTAGTCGCTTTCTCAATTAACTTGATTTTAATCCGTGGCTTTAACGCCTTTGAAGATACTCGCACCCAGGTAATTTCAATCTTGATTATCAATATTATCTCTGTCGCTCTTTCATACCTCTTCCTGCATACCCTTGATAGCCAACAGGTAACTATTGGTCTTGGTGTTGCCTTCTCTGCCAGCTACATTGTTGGGCTATTTATTACGCTCTCGCTTCTCAAAAAACACACAGGAAAGTTGGCTGTCTCCACCTTTGCTGGTCACCACTTCAAACTCTTCTTAGCTTCCACTCTTGCTATGGCACCACTCTTTGCTCTGATGTACTTTCTTAAGTGGGAGAGCGCTGACTCATCAATTATTTTGAGAGCAATTCGCCTCACATTCATTTTGGCTGCAAGCGGTCTGCTCTATCTCCTCTTTGCAAAACTCTTTAAAATTGCCGAGATTGCAACTCTGGGTGAATTTGGCAGAGGGCTAATGAAGAAAAGAAAAGGTAGGCTGGAGCCATGATTCGTGATCTCGTTATTGTCGGTTCTGGCCCAGCTGGATATACAGCAGCTATCTACGCCTCTCGAGCCCAACTTAACCCTGTGCAATATGAGGGTTCTGTAACAGCAGGCGGTGCGCTGATGACAACAACCGAAGTCGAAAACTTTCCTGGCTTTGTTGATGGCGTTATGGGTCCAGTACTTATGGAAGA
>JBILXG010000103.1:0-3343 GCA_044369465.1 Candidatus Planktophila sp. | reverse complement strand
GGGTTGGGGGATAACCCTCTCTGGGCAATTCTTATTCTTCTTGCAGCAGTGACGTGTTACGGATTCTCATTTCCCTATAGCCGCAGATTTATTTTGCCAGCACAGCTAAAACCAGAAGTAATGGCGGCAACTCAAGTCACACTTGGTGCAATCACGTTGCTTCCATTCTTTCTCATTAATGGAGTGGCGAAGAGTGAATTTCTGCTCGGACCCGTACTCGCAATGGTTGCACTCGGAGTCTTTGGTAGTGGCTTTGCCTACATCTGGAATTTCACAATCATGCGAGATGCTGGAAGTGCGATCGCTAGTAGCGTCACGTACGTAACACCTTTGGTGGCTGTACTAGTGGGATTCATTTTCTTAAATGAGAAACTGCATTGGTACGAGCCAGCAGGTGCAGTGATCGTCTTGCTAGGTGCTGCAATCGCCCAGGGGCGAATTCCTCTTTCAAAAAAACTTTAGAGAGAGAAGCCGACCGGTAGTTCAAGTCTGTGCTTTGCCAGCAGCGATTGATCTCTAAGAATGTCGCCAGTTTTTCCATCTGCGACAATCACGCCGCCACTTAAAATCACTGCGCGCTCACATAGTTCAAAGGCGTATGGAAGATCATGAGTGACCATAACGATGGTGACATCAAGTGATCGCAAAATATCAGCTAATTCACGACGTCCGGCTGGATCTAGATTTGATGAAGGTTCATCCAGGACAAGAATTTCCGGTTTCATCGCAAGAACCGTGGCTACTGCAACTCTTCGGCGCTGACCGAATGAGAGGTGATGCGGTGGACGATCTTTGAATTCTGACATGTGCACTAGCGCTAGAGCGTGGTCAACGGCTGCATCGAGTTCTGCGCCACGAAGACCCATGTTGTAGGGACCAAAGGCCACATCTTCACCAACGGTAGGCATAAACAACTGATCATCAGGATCTTGGAATACAACGCCTACTTTTCCGCGGATACGGCGTAAAAGATCCTTATCTTTTGTATCGATAACTTCGCCAGCCACGCTGACCTTGCCATGTTCTGCAGGGTGAATGCCGTTCATATGCATGACAAGAGTTGTCTTACCTGCACCGTTTGGTCCAAGGAGTGCAACGCGTTCTCCGCGTTCAACCCGCAAGTTAACTCCGAAGAGCGCCTGATTGCCATCAGGGTAGGCAAATGCCAACTCTTCGATCAACAGACTTGGTTGAGTTGTCATTGGTTATCCGATCACAAGTGTTGATATAAGTATAGAAAGAGCAAACAATGGCAGAGCAAGTCCCTGTAGCCAAATTTTAAGCGGTGCACCCTCGCTTTGATCATGCGGCAAGACGCCGGTATATCCGCGAGAGAGCATCGCAAGGTGTACTCGTTCGCCCCGCTCATATGAACGAATGAAGAGAGCTGAAGCTGCAGTTGCGATGACTTTCCAATCCTTGATTCCAGTTGCGATAAAGCCACGAGATTCTCGCGCAACTTTCATACGCTCCATCTCATCACTAATGACGTTGACATAGCGCAACATGAATGCAGCAATCTGCACCATAAGTTTTGGTAAGTGTAATTTTTCTAAACCTCTGAGTAATTCGCGGGCTGTAGTACTCGTAGAAAGTACAACAGCGCTTAGGACACCCAGAGTTCCCTTAACGACAATTCCTGCTCCAGCCAACAAGCTTTCGCGGTAGAGATTAAAAGGCCCAGCTTCGAAGCGTTCACCGGTGCCAAAAAATGGCATAAGGATTGCGAAGAAGATAAATGGAATTTCAATCAGCGATCTTGTGAGCAATGTAAGTGTTGGAATCTTGGCGATTAGTGAGACTAGAAAAATCGCCGCAAAGTAGGCGATAAATGCCCGCCACTGGGTGATCGGAGTCGATACCGAAACAATAATGAATGCAAGGACAGCCATGATTTTTACATGGGCAGGTAAGCGATGGACTATTGAATGGCGATGTAGGTAGAGACGTTCTCCTACATCATGGCCATGATGATGCTGATGCTCTGCTTGAGTCTTTATGAGTTGCTCTTATTAAATCGGCGCAGACCATAAAAAATTAGAAAAGAAATCCCAGCAGTTGCTCCAACACCGATGACTCCCGCAAGAGCTCCAGAGAGACGTTCATTCTCTACTCCGGCAACCCCATATTCAGCTAGTGGACTATCTTTCAGCGGGCTTTCTTTGGCAGTATCTAGAAATCCGATTTCTCCCGCAGACTTTTCAAAGCCATCGGGATGTGAAGATGCATAGTATGAAACACCACCTGCGAGAACTAGCGATGCAGCAAAGCCAAGAATGATTAGTGGATTTTTCACTTTATGCCTTTCGAATTTCAAGTTGTTGTTTTGCACCGCGGTAGCCATAGACCAAGTCCGGACGGCTTGCCATAACTGCGGTGACTGAGAATGCTGTGATCACACCTTCGCCAATTCCGATGAGCAGATGTGTACCCATCATTCCGGTAAAGACTGCAGTCAGAGAAAATGTTGAATTTGCACCGATTGCATATTGGAGCAAGAAGCCCATGACTGCTGCAGGCACAGAGATGAATGCGGCGATGGAAGCAGCTGTAGTAATTGATGCCTTACTCTTTGGAAGAACTTTCTTCACTAGGAGGAATACTCCGTAGCCAACCCAGACGCCGATGATTGAAAGATTGAAGACGTTTAACCCTGCGGCAGTTAATCCACCATCTGCAAAGAGCAGTGCTTGTAAAAGCAAGACAACGCTGAGGGCAAGAGTTGCCACATAGGGGCCAACTAAGACGGCAGCCAAGACGCTTCCAAATAAGTGTCCGCTAGTACCGGCTGCAACAGGAAAGTTGAGCATTTGAACAGCGAAGATAAATGTCGCGGTAAGGCCCGCAAGTGGAGCGGTCTTCTCGTCGAGAGATTTGGCAGCGCCCTTAAGGCAGGCACCAACACCAACAGCGGCTACGGCAGCGAAGGCTGCTGAAGTAGGGACATCAATGAACCCGTCTGGAATATGCATAGGTAAATGTTAATGCAAATCATTTGCATCTGCCATATCAAGGCAGGTAGGGCGCTGGCGGGGAGCCGGATTTCCCCTGCAAAGGGCTAGGAGCAGGGATACAGTGCGCTCAAGGTAGGTCCTACGACGGGGAGGTTCTCATGAGCAGTGATGACAACCAGAACGATCGCGATGATCGCGACGAAATCGTTACCGAAGAGATGTTGTGGGATCGCATCCCGCAGACCGAAGGCGAAGATCGCGCAGAGACATATTACGAACTCAGCGCTCGCATCTTTGCACGCGGCCAATACGACGAAGCGCTCGCATTAGCCGAGACCGCTCGCGATATTTATGCCGAGATGGGTGCAAGTGCACCAAGTGAAGGTTTA
>JBILXG010000012.1:0-10486 GCA_044369465.1 Candidatus Planktophila sp. | reverse complement strand
ATTGAGTTTCCGAAAGTTCCCTGTGGGGCTGTGCGAGCAATCCATTCACCAAAGATGACTCCAAGCTCATCGCCACGAAGCATTCTCCACTGCTCATTACGATCTTTAATTGCGGCGGCACAGCGATCTGCATCAGGATCATTTGCAATAACTAGATCAGCGTTATGAGCACGGGCGGTAGCCAACGCTAAATCAATTGCTCCAGGTTCTTCTGGATTAGGAAATGCCACCGTTGGAAAATCTGGATCGGGATCTGCTTGTTCTTTAACAAGAATCAGATCAGGAAAACCTGCCTCTTTAAAGACCTTCGTAAGCGTCTCTGTTCCAACGCCATGCATCGCGGTGTAAACAATTTTGAGTGAACCGGGCTTTTGGCCAAGTGCTGCTGTGCGCTGCACATAGTCGCTAATCAGAGTCTCATCAACAACGGTCCAGGAGTTTGCGCGAGGTTGAGATTTCAATGAGGTGATTGCATTTATCTCAGCTGCGATAAAGCCATCTGTTGGGCTAACAATCTGCGAAGATGCATATGCAATTCCATCGGCATCGGGCCCGATATAGACCTTGTATCCATTGTCCTGCGGAGGATTGTGGCTTGCTGTAACCATAACTCCGACATCTGCTGTGAGCGCTGTCGTTGCATAGGCAAGTATCGGAGTAGGTAGCGCACGTGGAAGTAGAAATACCTCCATACCTGCACCACTAAAAATTTCAGCGCTTTCATTTGCGTAATCAGCAGAGCCATGTCTGGCATCGCGGCCAATAACGACTCGGGTCATTCCTCGTGCTTTCATATATGCAGCGATTCCTGCAGCTGCCCGTCCGACGACTGCGCGATTCATGCAGGAAGGGCCAGGGCCGTTTGGGCCACGTAGGCCGGCAGTTCCGAATTGAAGAAAACCATTGAAATAGAGACGTAGCGCCACTTCATCTTCATTATCGAGAAGGGTTTGAAGTGTAGATGCGGTTACAGGATCAGGATCATCTTCAATCCAAGCTCTTACCTCTGCAACTAAAGCGTTATTCATACCTGTGATCTTTTCTAGGTTAGATGATCTGCGGAATAGTTTTTGCTAGGAGTTGCCCCATAGCGCTTGCTGCAGCCTTTCCTGCAGCAATTACCTCTTCATGATTAAGTTTTTCTCCAGTAACACCTGCTGCTGCATTAGTCACAAGTGAAATACCAAGAACTTCGGCACCCAAGGCATGCGCAGCAATTGCCTCTGGAACTGTAGACATGCCAACGAGATCAGCACCAAGTGTGCGCATCATATGAATTTCTGCTGGTGTCTCATACGTTGGTCCGCGCCAGTGCACATATACACCTTCTTGTAACGATGAATCAGCAGATTTCATAATTGCTCTAATGCGCTTACTGTAAAGATCGGTGAGATCTACAAATGTGGCACCAACAAGAGGTGATTGAGCTGTCAGTGAAATGTGATCACGGATAAGTACGGGCTGTCCTACGTGAAAAGCGGTATTGATTCCACCACAAGCGTTAGTCAGAATAACAACTTTGCAGCCAGCCTTCACAGCGGTGCGAACTCCATGCACCACGGGTTCCATACCTTTACCTTCATAAAGATGAGTACGGCCTAAGAAAACGAGTGCCCGAATTGTGCGATCTCCATCTTTAATCTCATACGAACGAACTTTTCCAGAGTGACCTTCAACTGCAGGTGGAAAAAAACCAGTTATATCTTCAGCGTTGCATTCATAACTCGGAGTTCCAAGGGCATCGACTGCGCCAACCCAACCTGATCCCATGACTAGGGCCACATCATGAGCTGCAATCCCGGTGCGAGATGCAATTTCCGATGCTGCGATTGCTGCCGCTTGTAGAGGGTCTGAGTAAAGAATGTCAGTTGATGTCATGCATCAATAATGTCACAGAGAACAGTGGCACTGGCAACTGTTTCTCCGATAGCGACCTTGAGGTTGGTCACGATGCCGCTCTTATGGGCGTTGAGAGGTTGCTCCATCTTCATTGCTTCAAGAACGATAACGAGATCACCCGCCGCAACGTGCGCTCCTTCTTCGACTGCAATTTTGACCACAGTTCCCTGCATGGGGCTGGCAAGGCCTGTGCCAGTTGCGCCGCCACCGGATGATTGCTTTGCACGGTGTCGCTTAACTACAGGAGCCGGTGCATGAACCTTAATCTCAAAACGCTTCCCATTTACCTCTGCAACGAGGAGTTCATTGGCGGCTTTCGTTTCGCTATCTGTTGATTGATTATCAAAAGCTGGGATCTCATTTTTAAATTCATTTTCGATATAACTTGTATACACAGAAAATTTCTCAGTGAAGGCGGGATCTTCGACAATCGCTTGGTGGAATGGAAGAGCGGTCGCAAGTCCACCTATTTCAAACTCTGCTAGCGCTCTGCGAGCCCGCTCAATTGCTTGTGCACGAGTTGCACCGGTAACAATGAGCTTTGCTAAGAGTGAGTCGAAGTTACCTCCGATGACATCACCTTGAGTAAAGCCGGCATCTACTCGAACCCCAGGCCCTGTTGGAATTTTCCAAGAAGTGATTCGGCCAGGAGCTGGAAGAAAAGATCTACCGGGATCCTCGCCATTGATTCGAAATTCAAGGCTATGTCCGCGAATAACTGGATCATCAAAGCCGAGCGGTTCTCCCATTGCGATTCTAAACTGTTCGCGCACAAGGTCAATTCCACTCACCTCTTCAGAGACCGGGTGCTCGACCTGCAAACGGGTATTTACCTCAAGAAAAGAGATGGTGCCATCGAGGCCAACAAGAAATTCACAGGTGCCTGCTCCGATGTAGCCAGCCTCTTTCATAATCGCTTTACTAGAACGATATAACTCTTCATTCTGTGCATCAGTAAGAAATGGAGCAGGAGCTTCTTCGACAAGTTTCTGGTGTCGACGCTGAAGTGAGCAATCACGAGTGCTAACTACAACAGCATGCCCATCTTTATCTACAAGAACTTGAGTCTCAACATGGCGAGGTTTATCCAAGTACCGCTCGACAAAACACTCACCACGTCCAAATCCGGCAATAGCTTCACGCACTGCAGAGGCAAATAGTTCAGGAATCTCTTCAAGTGTGCGAGCAACCTTAAGTCCGCGTCCGCCGCCACCGAAGGCAGCTTTGATAGCAACGGGAAGTCCGTGCTCTTTTGCAAAAGCTGTCACTTCATCGTGACCTGCGACTGGATCTTTCGTACCTGCCACAAGGGGTGCGCCGGCATTTGCTGCAATGCGTCGCGCAGAGACTTTGTCACCTAGGGCGCTAATGGCAGAGGGAGGTGGTCCGATCCATATCATCCCTGCATCAATGACTGCTTGGGCAAAATTCGCGTTCTCGGAGAGGAATCCATAACCAGGATGAATCGCATCCGCACCAGATTCTTTTGCAAGGGCGATGATCTTTGGAATATTCAAATATGTATCTTTAGCAAAGACACCATTGAGTGAGTATGCAAAGTCAGCTGCGCGTACATGTAGTGCATCGCGGTCTTCTTCTGAGTAGATAGCCACACTTTCGAGCCCGTGATCTTTGCAGGCACGGATTACTCGAATCGCAATTTCGCCACGATTTGCAATCAGAACGCGCTTCATCACATCCCCTTTACTTGCGGCCATGAATATCCAAGCTGCTTCATAGCGCTACGAAGAAAAGGCATCGAGATTCCGACAACGTTGGTGTAGTCACCTTCAATAACTGGGATAAATGGGGAGCCGTGACCATCGAGAGTAAAACCACCTGCAACATGAAGAGGCTCACCCGATGCGATGTAATCCTCGATCTCAGCATCACTAAGCTCAGAGAAAGTTACCTTTGTTGTGACTCTATCTGCGATCTCGATGCCTTTCTCGGTATCGATAATGCAATGTCCTGTGTGTAAGAGACCACTTCGACCGCTGATGGCACGCGCTCTTTCACGAGCAACTTCTGGAGTGCCAGGTTTACCGAAAGAAATGCCATCGACATCAAAAGTCGAGTCACAGCCGATGATGATTGCTGGGTAGTCAATCATCTCTCTGACGGTATGAGCTTTAGAGATGGCAAGTGCAATCACCATATCTGCTGGCGACATTGCGTTAAAGAAATCGGTCTCTTCGTCAACATTGCTCACGATGATCTCGGGTGACAAACCAGCGTCAACGAGTAATCGTTTTCGCGACGTGGACTGTGAAGCAAGAACTATTTTCGGCACTAGTCAAACCTTCTTGCACCGTAAGTGATTTGATGAGGCAAAGGTTGGCGAAGTTGGGGGAGGCCAAAGACGCTTCGTTTAATGACTGGCTTGAGGTCAACAGGCGTGCGTACTTTAAGTGCAGCCTCAAGAGCGAGTTCCTCTTCAGGTGTTGGATTTCCCGATGTGATTGTAAATTTCATTAGAGTGGAATGTTTCCGTGCTTACGTGCTGGCAGGATGTCACGCTTTGTCTTTAAGGTGCGAAATGCCTTAGTGATGTAGGCGCGTGAATCCTCTGGCTCGATAACTGAATCGATTGTTCCGCGTTCAGCGGCTGCGTAAGGATTGGAGAGTTTCTCCGTGTAATCGGTGATGAGTTCTTTGCGAAGTGATTCAGGATCTGATGCCTCTGCAATATCTTTTCGATAGAGAATGTTTACAGCACCTTGCGCGCCCATCACTGCAATCTCTGCCGATGGCCATGCAAAGTTGATATCACTGCCTAAGTACTTAGAGCCCATAACGATAAATGCTCCACCATAGGCTTTGCGCGTGATGAGAGTGACGAGTGGGACTGATGCTTCTGCGTAGGCGTAGAGCAATTTGGCTCCACGACGAATAATTCCATTCCATTCCTGTTCGGTACCAGGCATAAAGCCAGGAACATCAACTAATGTCAGAATTGGAATATTGAAGGCATCGCAGAATCGTAAGAATCGTGCTGCCTTTTCACTTGAATTGATATCGAGCGTGCCAGCTAATTGTGAGGGCTGGTTTGCAATAATTCCTACAGATTGACCTTCAATGCGCGCGAAACCAACGACGATATTAGGTGCATACAATGCGTGAACTTCCAAGAATTCGCCTTCATCGACTAAAGATTCGATGAGAACCTTCATGTCATAAGGCTGGTTTGGCGAGTCAGGGATTAGCGTGTTGAGTGCAATATCCTTCGCGCTCTTTGCAAGAGTCTCTGTTGCGGGCAACACTGGCGACCCATCCATGTTATTTGATGGCAGATAAGAAAGAAGTGCCTTCACATAATCAATGGCATCTGCTTCAGAGTCTGCCATGTAATGTGAGTTTCCAGATTTGGTGTTATGTGTAAACGCTCCACCAAGCTCTTCCATACCGACGTCTTCACCAGTCACAGTCTTGATTACATCTGGTCCAGTGATAAACATATTTGAAGTCTCCTTCACCATCACGGTGAAGTCTGTAAGGGCGGGGGAGTAAGCGGAACCGCCTGCACAAGGACCTAAAATCAGAGAGATCTGTGGAATAACACCTGATGAGCGAGTATTTAACCGAAATATTTTTCCATAGCCGTTTAGCGAAGCCACTCCCTCTTGAATGCGCGCTCCACCTGAATCGTTGATGCCGATAAGTGGGATTCCACTTTTGAGAGCGAATTCTGCGATCTTCACTATCTTCTCAGCATGCACCTCGCCGAGGCTTCCGCCGAATACAGTGAAATCTTGAGAGTAGAGAGCAATTGGTCGACCATCGACTGTTGCGGTTCCGATAACAACACCATCACCGTAGGGGCGAGAGTTTTCCATTCCAAACTGAGTTGAGCGATGGCGCGCGAACTCATCAATTTCGGTAAAGGAATCTGAATCAACAAGCATCTCAATACGCTCACGAGCTGTGTGCTTACCCTTGGCATGCTGCTTTTCAACCGCGCGGGCCGAGCCGGCATTGATTGCTTCATCGATTTTTTCGCGGAGATCTTCGATTTTTCCCGCAGTAGTGTGCAGATCTGGGCTCATGTCTATACGGTACTAGTCATGGGTATGGATACGCCAAGAGCGCCACTAGATCAGAGCCGAATCGCCTCCGCATTGTCGCGGTACTGGCGAGTAAGCGTGGTTGATCTCACCGCTTCGACCCAAGATGATCTCGCAAATAAAGTTAACGCAGGAGAAGGCAAAAACGGTGATGTCATCGTTGCAAACTTTCAAAGCGCAGGTCGTGGACGCTTAGATAGAACTTTCCTTGCGCCACCATCGACAGCGCTTCTCTTTTCTGTTTTTCTAAATCCCGAACGTGCACGAGATGACTGGAGTTTCATCCCGTTGCTCGCTGGCTTCTCCATCGCTGACACTTTACAAAAGATTGGCGCAGATGTTTCGATTAAATGGCCTAATGATCTTCTGATTAATGAAATGAAATTGGGAGGCATTATTTCAACTGCAGCGGGATCTGGTGTCATTATTGGAATTGGAGTTAACGTTTCAACGACGGTTGACGAACTTCCAGTTGAAGGTGCGACCTCGCTTGCAATTGTAGGGTTGAGTAAACTGGATAGAAACTTCTTACTCCCGCTTCTCCTAAACGCTTTTGAGAATGACTTTACTGCGTGGGATCAAGGTGAAAGTTTTCTCGGGAAATACTCCCAGCTATCGGCAACGCAGGGGCGAGAGGTGACAATAGTTGGACCTGCTGCGAGTTCGATTAAATCGCGTGCGCAATCCTTTGACGAGCAGGGTCGACTTCACCTCGAAGATGGACAGATAGTTACAGTCGGTGACGTGATTCATCTACGATGAGCCAGTGAGAGATCCCTTCCCGGTCGTGGGAATTATTGGTGCAGGCCAATTGGCGCGCATGACGGTTGCCCCGGCGATCGCACTCGGAGTAACCCTCAAACTCTTTGCGCAAGCTAAAAGTGATAGCGCAGCGCAGATTTGTGATCATGTAATTGGAGATTTCCGAAACCTTGAAGAGGTTCTAAAGTTTTCTCGAGAGTGTGATGTCATCACCTTTGAACACGAACTGGTTCCACTTTCAGTCATCAAGGGCCTAGAAGCGGAAGGAGTACGTGTGTATCCGCCCTCATCAGCCTTTGTGTACTCGCAGGATAAAGCGCAGATGCGAAAAGCACTCAGCGATCTCCCTTCACCGCAGTGGCAAGTGATTACCAGTGAAGAGGAAGTTTCAGTCTTCCCAGTAATCGCAAAGGCAATTTCGGGGGGATATGACGGGCGAGGTGTGTGGAAGGTTTCAAACACTGACATGCTGCAAGAGATCATCGCGACCAATCCTCAACTTCTCATCGAGGAGCTAGTTGATTTTGACTGCGAAATTGCTGTCATGGTTGCACGCTCTCCTCACGGTCAAGCAAGTACGTGGGCACCGACCCAAACAATTCAAGAGAATGGAATTTGCACGCACACAATTACGCCAGCGACGAAAGTTTCTCCAGCGGTGTGTGAAAAAGCATCGGCTCTTGCCTTGGCGATTGCAGAACGTGTTGGCCTCGTCGGGGTTATGGCCGTTGAAATGTTTGTCAAAGGTGATCAACTGTTTATCAATGAACTTGCCATGCGACCTCACAATTCAGGGCACTGGACTATTGAAGGTTCCGTAACAAGTCAATTCGAACAACATCTGCGTGCGATTCTTGATCTTCCACTAGGTGATCCATCAATGACTGCAACCTTTTCGGTGATGGGCAATGTCCTGGGCGGGGATAAGAGCGACATGTACAGGCCGTACCTGCACCTTATGGCTCGTAATCCAGAGCTAAAGATTCATCAGTACATGAAGGAAGTGCGTCCTGGGCGAAAGATTGGGCATGTAAATGCAGTCGGTGAAGATCTTCTACACTTAGAAGAGTTAATCGTGCACGCCCGTGACTATATGAATGGAGAGATCGATGAGTGATGTTGCAATCATTATGGGATCTGATTCTGATTGGCCTGTAATGAGTGAGGCTGCCACCATTCTTGATTCACTTGGAATTTCATATACCGCTGATGTGGTGAGCGCACATCGTATGCCAACCGAGATGGTTGCATTTGCTCAAGGCGCTGTAGCTGCAGGCTTTAAGGTGATAATTGCAGGAGCCGGAGGCGCTGCGCATTTACCTGGAATGGTGGCATCCCTCACCTCTCTTCCTGTTATAGGTGTTCCAGTGCCTCTAAAGAATTTAGATGGAATGGATTCACTTCTTTCGATTGTGCAAATGCCTGCGGGCGTCCCCGTTGCAACTGTTGGAATTGGGAATGCAAAGAATGCAGCGCTGCTTGCTGCAAGAATTCTTGGCGTTGCAGATAGCACAATTGCGGCAAAGGTTAAGCAAGGATTGCAAGAGATTAACTCTGAGGCTAAAGCTAAAGGTGCAAATCTCACCACAAAGAAGAAGACTGGGTTCTAAAGTCTCTTAATCTGAACGGCCGAGTGCATGTACGCGCCAACCAGCTTTGCGCCACTTGTCACGATCGAGCGCATTTCGTCCATCAATAAGGAATTTAGATTTTACAAGCTGACCAATAACAGCAGGATCTAGCTCGCGGTACTCCTTCCACTCAGTCAGGTGCAAGATTGCATCAGCATCTTTGACTGCATCTGTAACTCGCTCTGCATAATCGAGGTTTGGAAAGCGCTTACGAGCTGGTTCAATTCCCTTTGGATCATGGACTACTACTGCAGCACCTGCTGCTTGTAATTGCGCGGCAATATCAAGAGCCGGGGAGTCACGAACATCATCACTATCGGGTTTAAATGTTGCACCGAGTACTGCGATTTTGTATTGGGTAAGGTCTTCAGATAAATCCGCACGTACTACATCAATGACGCGTTGACGGGCTCTGAGGTTAATTGCATCAATCTCTCGCAAGAATTCAAGGGCTTGATCTGCGCCAAGTTCTTGGGCACGTGCCATAAATGCGCGGATATCTTTAGGAAGACAGCCTCCACCAAAACCGATACCAGCCTGAAGAAAACGATTGCCAATCCGAGGGTCATATCCAATTGCAGTTGCAAGTACGGTGACATCGCCTCCCGCAGCTTCGCAGACCTCAGCCATCGCGTTGATAAATGAAATCTTTGTTGCAAGGAACGAGTTAGCGGCAACCTTGACGAGTTCAGCCGTTGGAAGATCTGCTCGAATCCACGGTGTGCCGAGTGCAATTACAGGCTCATAGACTTCTTTGAGAATTTCTTCTGCACGATCATTGGCAACTCCAACGACTAAACGATTTGGCGTCAAGGTATCTTCAACAGCAAATCCTTCACGCAAGAATTCAGGATTCCATGCCAGGTCGGCGTGTGGAGCATCTTTAGCTAATTGCTCACGCAACATTTGCGCAGTTCCGACCGGTACTGTTGATTTTCCTACGACAAGTGATCCATCTTTAAGGAATGGTGCGATCGCTGCTACCGAAGATTTGACATAAGTAAGATCAGCGGCCAATCCATCTTTGCTCTGTGGTGTTCCCACACAGATGAAGTGCACATCAGCATCTGCAACGGCAGAGAAATCAGTCGTAAATGAAAGGCGACCTGTCTTCATCTCTGCTGCGAGAAGTGTGTCCAGACCTGGTTCATAAAATGGAAGACGTCCACTTTGCAATAAATCAACTTTGGATTGGTCGGTATCGATTCCTATGACTTCAAATCCGAGCGAGGACATACATGCTGCGTGGGTAGCCCCAAGATAGCCACAACCAATTACTGAGAGCTTTAACGTCATGGGTGCGAGTCTAAGGCACGAACTATTTAATCTCCCCGCATGGATTTTCATCCGCGGTGCGAGTCTTAAATTTATCGACGATTACTGGGGTGGGTTTTGCAGAAGCACTTGCGGCGCTTGCAGATGCTGAAGGCGTTGGGGTGACCTCATCAACAAGGGGAAGATCATCTCTTACTCGTCTCCACAAGTCAGCGCCCAAGACTTCATCCCAAATCACCACCGAAAGTCCGTCATATCGACCATTTGCATTTGAGAGTGGAACGGTAAGAGTGCGCACATTTCCAGAAGATAAATTCTTCATCTGCTTCGCTAACGTCAACAAATCATCTGGTGCTAATCCAGAATCTAACTTAACGCTGGCAAGGGAAGCGTTGATGAAATTCTTCACTTTAAATGGGTTCAAGAGAGTTCCACTACTTGTGGCCTTATTCAATACCGCACTCATAAACTGTTGTTGTCTTTGCATGCGCCCGATATCGCCACGGCCATCAAAGTCTCGTGTTCGCACATACTTGAGCGCTTCTATGCCATTGAGTGTGTGGACTCCCGCACTTAAGACTAAGTGGCTCTTTGGATCGTCAATATCAACCTTCGTGCAGACCTCAATGCCACCGAGTGCATCGACTATCCCTGCAAATCCGGCAAAACTAACTTCAACGTAATGATCAATCTTGATCGATGTTGCAAGTTCTATCGTTTCAATAAGAAGTGGTGCGCCACCGTATGAGAATGCAGAATTTAGCTTTCCTTTCCGGTCTGGAATAATTGTTTTCTTATCACTACTGCTGACATGTTCTGGAATCACAACCAGGCTATCTCGCGGAAGAGAGATGA
>JBILXG010000102.1:0-3367 GCA_044369465.1 Candidatus Planktophila sp. | reverse complement strand
TGATTTCGCAGTATCTGCTTCCTACTTCGTCGTTGCACACTTCCACTATGTTCTCTTCGGAACAGTGGTCTTCGCGATGTTTGCAGGCTTCTATTTCTGGTGGCCAAAGATGACAGGCAAGATGCTAAATGAGCGTCTCGGAAAGATCCACTTCTGGACGCTCTTCTTTGGTTTCCACATCACATTCTTGATCCAGCACTGGTTAGGTATTAAGGGATTCCCACGTCGCTACGCTGATTATTTGGCTACCGATGGATTTACTGGCATGAATATGATTTCAACGATCGGTTCATTCTTGTTGGCTCTCTCAATGATTCCATTCGCAATCAACGTCTGGATCACACGCAAGAGTCCAAAAGTCGAGGTTGATGATCCATGGGGTTATGGCGCATCTCTTGAATGGGCGACTTCGTGCCCACCACCACGCCACAACTTCTTGACCATGCCACGCATTCGCTCTGAGCGACCAGCATTCGATCTTCATCATCCGCACATCAAGACTGAGGGACATTAAGCATGAAGGTTAATTGGCAGCTCTTTGTCGGCCTTAGCGTCTTCTATGTCGTGATGACGATCATCTATTGGTATGTTGGTGGAGAGCCCGTTGGAATTGCAGGAATGCTTCTCTCTGCATGTCTGGCGGGAATGGTTGGTTTCTACCTTTGGTTTACTCAAAAGCGAATCGGTCACGTGATGCCATCAGATAATCTCAATGCCGAGATTGCAGATGGCGCTGGCGAACTTGGTTTCTATAGTCCTCACTCATGGTGGCCGCTACCTGTGGCTGCAAGTGCAATTGGAATGGGCTTTGGACTCATCATTGGATGGTGGCTTACAGTTATTGCATTAGCAGCACTCGTTATTAGCGTCATCGGATGGGTTACTGAATATGAAAAACCTCTTGATGATCCTTCCATGACTGCGCATCACTAACGAGCAACCATGCAGGTACGCGCTGAGATACTCGCTCTGGATTCTCCTGATACCGCAGCTGCTCGAATAGTTATCAAAGCCCCACCTTCAAGAATTTTCGACTTCCTGGCAGATCCCAACGCTCATGCTCTCTTTGATGGATCTTCCACCGTCAACAAAGCTATATCAGGCCCAAGTCGCCTCTCATTGGGTGCTCGCTTTGGAATGTCGATGAAAATTAGAGTGCCGTATCGGATTACAAATGAAGTAATAGCATTTGAAGAGAATCGCAAGATAACCTGGCGCCACCTCATGAAATGGACCTGGTCCTACGAGTTAGTGGACCTTGGAAATGGAAGTACGCAGGTCACTGAAATCTTCGATGCCTCAGTCTGCAACAAGGTTCAACGTTGGTGGGTTTACAAGACAGATTCACTCAACCGTAACCCCAAGTGGATGGCAAAGTCACTCGTTAAGCTCAAAAGCTTATGCGAGGGCTGATAACAACCCGCACCGCCCCGGTCATATTTGTACTTCTATGGAGTACTGGATTTACAGGAATTAGATACGGAATTCCTTACGCGCCACCCTTTACCTTCATTTCGATAAGAATGGCGATAGCTTCAGTTCTACTTGCTCTCATCTCACTAGCGATCACTAAGCGATTCGCGCACGATCTGCCAACGATCGGGAAAAGCGCTCTCGTTGGAGTGACTATTCATGGTGCTTACCTAGGCGGGTGCTTCTATGGAGTCAAGCAGGGAATGCCGGCAGGAATCACAGCTCTCATTTGTTCGTTGCAACCGGTATTGGTTTCGATCTTCTCTTCAATCTTCTTCCAAGAAAAACTATCACCCCGTAAGTGGCTGGGTTTAGCACTCGGACTTGCGGGATTAGTTTTAGTGATCGCTCCGAAACTAAGTGGATCCAGCGGCCAAGAACTTCCGACTGTTGGAGTAGTGGCAATATTCATCGCTCTACTTGGCGGAACATCCGGAACCTTGTTGCAGAAGAAGTTTGGCTCAGGCGTCGAGGTGCTCGCAGGAACGTCCTGGCAATACATCTTCACGGGACTCTTACTCGGCGCAATGGCTCTCACCTTCGAACAAGGGGAGAGCATCACGTGGAACGGTTCGTTTATCTTCTCGTTAGCGTGGCTTGTCCTGGCACTCTCCATCGGTGCAATCTTGATTCTCTATTTCTTGCTCGCACGTTCCAGCGCAGCTTCAGTCTCGTCTTTGTACTATCTCGTTCCGGCGGCAACAGCCATTGAGGCGTACTTCTTATTTGGAGAGACGATTAGCCTCATTACCGCATGCGGAACTCTCGTTACGATCATCGGTGTAGCGCTAGTAGTTACCCAGCCCGTTAGTGGTGTTCGATCTCCTTGAGATCGTCAACAGTTGGCTTTGCGACCTGTTCGGCATGAGCGATAGCAAAGCGCTTTCTAAGCTTTGATTTGAGAAGCCCTGGGCGACGAACACCGCGAGCATCCTTCTCTTCAAGTGCAAGCGGAGCGTTCTGTTCATGCTGAGTAAGGAGCCAAGCCTTTTCAGGTGAGATTGGCTCATGAACTTCAACGAACTCGCCTGATGGCATCATCACGAGGCGACCAGTTTCGCGACCATGTAGAACAAGCTCACGATCAGCACGTTGTAGCGAGAGACAAAGTCTCTTGGTGACGATAAATGCTATTGGAGGTAGAACAATGATTCCGATTCGGCTAAACCACATGATCTGATTGATAGAAAGATCAAAGTTGGTTGCAATGATGTCGTTACCACCGTTGATCAGTGCGATCAACATAAAGGTAAGTGCCATCGCACCAAGTGCTGTGCGGTTTGGCGCATTGCGTGGACGATCAAGTAGGTGATGTTCGCGCTTATCTCCAGTAATCCACTGTTCAATGAATGGGTAGAGCGCCATTCCAGTGAAGAGAATTCCAGGAATTATCAGACCAGGAATCAAAATATTGAGCGAGAGCGTGTAACCAAAAATTACAGGCTCAAGTGGGGGAGCCATACGAACTAAACCATCGAGCCAACCCATGTACCAGTCTGGTTGCGAACCAGCGGAAATCTGCCCCGGTGTATATGGACCATAGAGCCAGATGGGGTTGATCGATGCAACAGCGCCAAGAAGTGCGGTGACACCGAAGACGATAAAGAAGAATCCACCCGCTTTAGCCATGTAGATAGGCAAGAGGGGATAACCCACAACGTTGTTCTCTGTGCGACCGGGACCTGGGTACTGAGTGTGCTTCTGATACCAGACCAACATCAAGTGCACGGTAATGAGTGCGAGGAAGATTCCCGGAATGATAAGGATATGTAGCGTATAGATGCGAGGAATGAAAGTTACGCCTGGGAATGCTCCACCGAAGAGGAAGTATGAAAGGTATGAACCCACCAAAGGAATCGCCTGCAAGATTGCTTCTGCGATTCGAATACCAGTA
>JBILXG010000101.1:0-3395 GCA_044369465.1 Candidatus Planktophila sp. | reverse complement strand
TTCACCGCACCGATTTCTTCAAGTGCGATTATTGATGAAGCCGCTAACTCAATGTTGTGATCTACAGCTGATTTGTAGTCTGATCCTGGAGGTACCAACCACGCTAAGATTGGCGCGGTGATTCCGGCTTCTCGCAAAGTAACAGCCTCTTCAAGAAGAGCCACGCCTAAAGATGTTGCTCCGCCAGCAAGTGCTGCACGTGCCACAGGAATCAATCCATGGCCATATGCATCAGCCTTAACAACAGCCATCAGATCCACACCAGCTAGGGCTTTAAGGTGCTTCACATTCTCGGTGATGCGATCAAGATCAACGATTGCTTCTGCGCGGTTAATGGTGCTCATCGCTCAAGGACCACCATCGCTGATGCGATTCCGCCATCATGTGAAAGAGAAAGGTGCACCTGTGCACCATCAACGAGGTCTGCAATTGCCCCGCGGAATAAAAATGCAGGTTTTCCATTTTCAAAGTTGATTACTTCAGCTTCGTGCCACGCCAAGCCATGGGCAGGGCTTAAGGCTTTATAGAGGGCTTCTTTGGCTGCAAAGCGTGCGGCAAGGGATGCGATTGGCTTGCTGGCTTCTGCAGGTGTGAAAAGTTTTTCACGTAAACCTGGTGTTCGATCGATGCTCTCTTTAAAGCGTTCGATGTCGACAACGTCGATGCCGATTCCATCAATCATGGCCTTGAGTCTAGTGCAGTTGGCTTTTCGAGGGAACATACCTATCGACTGCGATTACCGCTACAAGAAGTGCGCTACCAACAAAGAGGCCACCCAAAAGATCGGTAAACCAATGTGTGTGACGAATCAATGAGACTGTACATACCGTCAAAGAAATTGCTGCGACACCGGCGGAAGCTAAGCGTCCTTGGTATCTATCAACGTGGGCGTATCTATAAATCAAATAGGCCAGAATTCCCCAGGACAAGACTGCATTCGATGCATGGCCGCTCGGGTATGACATTCCACCCGCATGTAAGAGATCAATTCCAAGACGTGGTTTTGTTCGTCCAAGCAATAACTTTGCTGATCCCACAACTAGGTTGAGAAGAATGAGTGAGAGGAAAGCGAGGTTGAGTGGACGCCATGTCTTAAATTTCCACGCAATAAATGCCGCAGCGATCAGCAAGACTGTTGCTGTTAATCCACGAAGACCTAGATCATCTAATCTCCGCAGAATAAATCCACCCAAACCTTCAAACTGTGGTTTAGGTGAGCTGTTGATGCGCTTATCAAATACTGTCAGTGGACCGTATGTGTAGACCTGCTGCGTAACGATAAGAAAGCCAGTAAAAAGAATTGCTGACCACTTGAAGGCCCTATTTCGTTGCGCCTTACGAATATCTGCTGGCACGTATCTTTACTCCACCGTGACAGATTTAGCCAAGTTTCGAGGTTGGTCTACATCATTTCCACGCGTTACTGCCATTTCATATGCGAAGACCTGCAATGGAACTGTTGCCAAGATTGGTTGAAGAAGCGCTGGTCCTGAAGGGATTCGGATGATGTGCTCTGCACCAACAACTGCATCGCCTTCTTGAGCAATAACAATCACGCGAGCACCGCGTGCTTTAACTTCTTGAATATTGCTCAACATCTTCTCATCGAGCGCGTTCTCATGTCCGGCTGGCAAGATCGCGATCACCGGAGTTTGCTTGACGGAATCAATGAGTGCAATCGGTCCATGCTTAAGTTCACCGCCAGCAAAGCCTTCTGCGTGAATGTAAGCAAGCTCCTTTAACTTCAATGCGCCTTCAAGTGCAACGGGATATCCCACGTTGCGCCCCAAGAACAAGACGGTGTTTGATGTTGCAAATTTACGAGTGAGTTCACGAAGTGGCTCGACAGTTTCAAGAATCTGTTCGATCTGACCTGGTAGCTCAAGCATCTGGTGATAAATAGTTTTTACTTCAAGATCACTAAGCTCTTTACGAACCTGAGCCAGCTTAAGTCCAAGAAGATAAACGGCGACAATCTGGGTTAGCAGCGCCTTGGTTGATGCAACCGCAATCTCAGGGCCTGCATGTGTGTAGATCACCGCATCCGATTCGCGCGGAATAGTTGAGCTATTGGTATTGCAGATTGCAAGCACGCGCGCACCAGCAGCTTTTGCATGGCGCACCGCCATCAAAGTATCCATAGTCTCGCCTGATTGTGAGATTGCAACGACAAGCGTTGAACTATCTACTATCGGATCGCGATATCGATACTCGCTAGCGATCTCAACTTCAACGCTGATCTTTGCCCACTTTTCGATGGCATACTTTGCGACCATTCCTGCGTGATAAGCGGTACCGCAAGCGATTACAACAATCTTCTTTAGCGCTGCGATTTCAGCATCAGACATATGCAATTCATCAATAAGAATCTGATCGTTATCGCTCAAGCGACCAATCAAGGTATCTGCAACTGCCTTAGGCTGTTCGAAGATCTCCTTGAGCATGAAGTGCGTAAATCCACCCTTCTGTGCAGCGGCTGCATCCCAGGTAATTTCATATTCGCGCGGCGCAACAGACTTACCATCGAGATCGATAATCTCAATTGTCTCTGGCGTGATGGTGACGATCTCATCTTGGCCAAGTTCGATGGCACGCTTGGTGTAATCGATAAAGGCGGCAACATCAGAGGCTAAGAAATTTTCGCCATCACCAATACCTGCAACCAGTGGTGAATTACGACGAACACCAACAATGCGCTCTGGATCATCTGCGTGTACTGCCAACAAGGTGAAGGATCCACGCAGTAGCTTTACCGCAGCTCGCATCGCCTGGGTTAGATCTCCCCCATGCTCTTTGCGGAGATCTGAGAGAAGGTGTGCCACAGATTCGGTATCTGTATCGGAAGAAAAAGTATGTCCGCGAGATTCCAGTTCAACCTTAAGCTCTGAGTAATTTTCAATAATTCCGTTATGGATAACGGCTAACTTGCCTTCGTTATCAACGTGAGGGTGTGCGTTGCGATCTGTAGGTCCACCATGGGTTGCCCAACGTGTATGGCTAATGCCGGAATGAACTGTTGGAATATTTGGTGAGAGTGCGCTCTCTAGATTGGCGAGCTTTCCAGCACGCTTTTCGATGAAGAGCGAAGTTGGTGTGCCGAGTGCGATTCCGGCTGAGTCATAGCCGCGATATTCGAGGCGGCGGAGGCCTTCAATAAGTGGATCAACTGCCGAACGTGCGCCTGTGTATCCCACAATGCCGCACATATTTAGATCTCCTTAGAGAGAAAGTTCGTTTCTTACGACATCTGCAAGCGTTGTCGCAACTTCAGAGGCAAGGTTATCACTCGAGGCTTCGACCATCACTCTTACAAGGTTTTCAGTACCTGAGGCGCGCAGAAGAACTCGACCTGAAGAGCCCAATGTGGTTTCGGCGGCTTTGACCGCATCAGAAAT
>JBILXG010000100.1:0-3403 GCA_044369465.1 Candidatus Planktophila sp. | reverse complement strand
TTAAGGTCTTCTGGCCCAAATGCCCAAGGCAACATCGCGCTCATCTTCTCTGGACCATCAGGAGTCATAAAGAGCGCTTCACTTCCACCGTGCTCAAAAATTAGCTGGCGACAACGACCGCATGGAGCTAAGAAATTTCCATGTGCATCAACACACACGATTGCAACAAGACGTCCGCCACCGGTCATTGTTAGCGCGCTGACAAGTGAACATTCTGCGCAGAGACCTAATCCGTAGCTGGCATTTTCAACATTTGCACCGCTGATTAGTCGACCATCATCGACAAGGGCTGCAACGCCTACAGGAAATTTGGAATAAGGGGCATATGCTTTTTTCATCGCATCTTTTGCAAGATTATGGATTGAATCCCAGTCGATATTTGCACTCATTTGCACAGTCTACGAGGCTAGGCCCTGATTGGGAATTGGTCGGAATCCCACCTCTTTGTTACGATACGCCAGCACTACAAGGCCAGGAAAAGAAATTTTCCTCATGTATTACACATGGCGGGTTGCCCGAGCGGCCAATGGGAGGGGACTGTAAATCCCCCGGCTCTGCCTTCGAAGGTTCAAATCCTTCACCCGCCACCATGTTTATCGCAAAGCCCTAGCAAGATTTCAGGGCGAGTGATTAAATTGTCAATTATGGCGATGATTCGGAGTAAGCGTAAATTTCCGAGCCTTCCATATTTTTGGTCCTTAATTGATTGGACTCTTCCTTCGCTCAATCCATATAAGGGTCAATTGCTTCGCGCACAATCAGTGAGCGATGTCGCCAAAGTGGCACGAAAGCGCACCCCGAAAGTTGTCTTTGATTACGTAGAAGGCGGCGCTGTTGATGAGATGGCATATTCCAGAAGTCGTGATGCGTATTCAAGAATTGAATTCAATTCACGCGTTTTACGCGATGTAACGACAGTTGATGCCAGCACAACAATATTAGGAAAGAAAGTTGATCTTCCAATCTGTTTTGCTCCAACCGGTTATACCCGTTTGATGTATCACGTGGGTGAGCCAGCAGTTGCAAACGTTGCTAGCAAAAAGAATATGGTCTACGCACTTTCAACAATGGGTACAACGTCGCCAGCAGAGCTTGCAGCAGCCGTTCCAGATTCCAGACGCTGGTTCCAGCTCTATATTATGAAGAAGCGAAGCGATAGCCTGGCTGTAATTAAGCAGGCGAAAGATAGTGGCTTTGAAGCCCTCGTCCTTACTGTCGATACTCCAGTAAATGGACTTCGATATCGTGATAATCGCAATGGCCTGACAGTGCCGCCAAAGATCAGAATCAATACCGTTTTTGCAATTGCCCGTAAACCTATTTGGTGGCTTAATTTATTTACTACTGGCAAATTAGAATTTGCCGCCTTTAGAGGTTGGGATCGCTCGCTCTCTGAACTTGCAAGCGTTATTTATGATCCAGGAACAACGCTTAAAGATATTACCTGGCTGCGTTCTGTCTGGGATGGACCAATTATTGTTAAAGGAATTCAAAGCGTGGAGGATGCAAAAGCTGTTGCAAAGCTTGGTGTTCAGGGAATCATTCTCTCTAATCACGGTGGTCGCCAATTTGATCGTGGCCCAGTACCGCTAGAGATACTCCCTGATGTTGTGAAGGCTGTTGGAAATAAAGTTGAGGTTTATATCGATGGCGCAATCATGTCTGGCCTTGATGCACTTGGTGCCATCGCGATGGGAGCAAAGGCAGTCTTTATTGGTCGTGCCTATCTCTATGGAGCAATGGCAAATGGAGAGGCCGGCGTAGAGCAAGTTGTTGAAATCATGCGCAGAGAATTTGAGAATGGAATGGCGCTTACAGGGGCAACCACAATTGCTGAACTACAGAAAAATGGAGCTCAGCTTAGGCCTTAGTTTGGGAATTATTTTTGCGCGCTGCTCGAGATAAGAAGAGTGCGAAGACGAGTGCAAGGACGATTCCAGTGTTTACTCCCATTTCAATGAGAGAACGGTTGAAGTACTCAGTGGTCTTCTCTTTCTCCATTGTGAGTGAGGCACCAACGGTAAGAATGTGACGAACCGCAGCGATAACACCGATGATCAAGAAGCTATCCAATTGGAAGATTCCGTCGGTAAATCGAACGATTACCGTACGCATGATTTCTAGGATGATGACAACAAAGAGAATGTCATTGATACCTTGAATCATTCCTGCTGGAAAGAATGGTCGAGTTTCGATAAGGCGTTGCAAGGTGTATCCGGCAGCCAGAATTGAAATAACAAATAGGACGATGCCGAGAAAACCGTGCAAGATATCTTCGAGTTTATCGATGAAAGTTGTCGGGATAAGTGACTCATCGCCTGTGAGCAAACCCTTAACTGATTTGTACTTCATGCCGACTCCCTTTTCTAGACTACAAGGGTAAGTTCAAGCACAAGCGTTATCAATAGAAAACGCTCTCTATTTGAGACTAACTTGCTGCTGCCGCCGTTCGTTTAATGAAATCAACCGTGAGATCTGGGTAGTTCCACATGATTACATGAGCGCAGTTTTCGACATAGACCCAGTTCGCATGGACCGGTGCAACTTCCTTTTCCTGTGCTACTTCCTCAGGCAACATGAGATCGTAATCTCCAAAAATTATTGATGTATTGATGTGAGCCGGAATGTCTGAATCAAACTTTCGCCCACGAGCTCCATGCCACAACGGTGCATAACCTTTTGCGTGTGCCATTGCCATTACGGAATCGCGACAGGTCTCAAAGCTAAGTTCGCGCCAGAGATGTGTGATCTTTTTATAGCCGAGAGCTTTTAGCGGTGGCAAGCGGTATGCCAATTTCATGAAGTGACGGGAAATCTTGGCAAGGATTCGCGCATCAATACTTGGTGGATATTTCTTTTGTGGCGCTTCGTGCCATAACCCAGCAGGTGCAAGTGCGGTGATGCTTTTGACCTGTTCTGGTGCTACAGATCCCATCTCAAGTGCGATCCATCCACCGAGTGAATTTCCTGCGACATGCATTTCAGTTACACCATGTGTTGCATTCATCTCGTTAACAATTGCACGTGCTAAAGATCGCGGGTCATATTCTTCGTTCTCATCAAGTGGAGCAACACCGTGACCTGGCAGATCAATTGGATACACCGTGAAATGTTCGCTGAGCTGCGGAACTAAACTTTTCCAGATTGTTCCGGCTGATCCCAATCCGTGGACAAGGACTAGGGCAGGGAGGGCTGGGTTAGCGTTCTGCTGATGCGCTCTGATTGCCATTACACGCAATTATACGCGTGAGATCAGATGTAGCGCGCTGAGTTGAATGCAAGAGCCTTGCAAGTAGACAGGGCCCAGCCTCGTTATTAGCCTTTGCCGAGTACCGAACCACTAGGAAAGGCATAGTATGAAAATTCGTAAAGGATTAGTAATCGCGTTGACCGCTGCGTTTGC
>JBILXG010000011.1:0-10624 GCA_044369465.1 Candidatus Planktophila sp. | reverse complement strand
AATAATCCTTGCACTACGTATCGCCGCCCTTTTGCTTGGTTTTGGATTTTTAATTTATGCAATCGCTTTCTTTGCTAACTTTGGCCAAGCCACTCTCATTACAGAAGTTCTCGCGCCGGGAATATTCGGTTCGGTACTTCTCCTCATTCTCAATCTGCTCTATCTTCCAAATGTTGCACTCGCTGCACTTTCTTATGTAAGTGGTGCAGGATTTGCCGTCGGCGCTGGCACTCATCTCTCACCAATCACTCAAGATATTGGCCAGATTCCAGCGCTGCCTCTTCTTGCCGCGCTCCCTGTGAATTCCAATGAGTGGTTCCTGCTTTTCTCAATTGTGATCATCGCACTCGGTGCACTGTTGGGATATTGGACAATTTCATTACAAGAACGAACTTCTTGGCAGAGTTTCTTTATTCTGATGGTGATGCTCACGCTTCTTGCCTACCTTGCTAGTGGTTCACTCATCACACAGGTAATGGGTGCGGTGGGCGTTTCAATCTGGCAGTTCATGTTGGCTGTAGGCGGACAGATTCTGGCTGGCCTCCTCGCCTTTAAATTTATTCCGCGAATGAAGATTTTTTCTCGATGAGAAAGATTGCAGTGCTAGCTTCCGGAAGCGGAACACTTGCAGAAGCGATTTTTGCGGCCGTTGATCAGAAAGTGCTTAACTGCAGTATCGAAGTGCTCATCTGTGATAGATCAGATGCTTTAGTGATCGAACGTGCGCACAAATACAATATTCCAGTTCACCTTCATCCGATGTCACATGATCGCCAGAAATGGAATCTTGAACTTCTTCACTACTTGCAATCTTTAAATCTAGACCTAGTGGTGAGCGCTGGTTTTATGCGCATCCTTGATCAATCAATTACTTCTTCACTTCCGATTATCAATAGCCACCCCGCGCTCCTTCCTCTCTTTCCTGGTGCCCATGCCGTTCGTGATGCACTGGCTGCTGGGGCGACAAAGACCGGAACCACAATTCACTGGGTAGATGCAGGCATAGACACGGGTGAGATTATTGCCCAATCCGAACTCGAGATTTTCCCTGGAGAAAATGAGGAATCACTCCACGAGCGCATTAAGATTCTCGAAAGATCTCTCATTGTTGCGACGATCAAAGAACTGCTATCAACGATGGAGAACGGCCGGTAATGACGAAAAAGAAGATTAAGCGAGCACTTGTCAGCGTCTATGACAAAACTGGATTAGTCGAACTTGGAAAGAGTCTTCATGCCGCCGGAGTTGAAATTCTCTCAACCGGCTCTACTGCTGCGACACTTCGAGATGCTGGAGTCGCAGTCATCGATGTCAGCACATATACCGGTTTTCCTGAAATTATGGGTGGCCGCGTAAAGACACTGCATCCACGTATTCACTCAGGAATACTTGCTGATCAGAATAATCCAGATCACATGAAAGCAATTGCGGATTTAGATATTTCACCTTTTGATTTAGTTGTCATTAATCTCTATCCATTTGCGCAGACAATTGCATCTGGGGCGAGTTTTGCCGAATGTATTGAGCAGATTGATATTGGTGGACCATCCATGTTGAGAGGGGCAGCAAAAAACCATGGAAGTGTGGCAGTAGTTAGTGATCCATCACAATATCCGCTCGTCGAGAAAGCCCTGATCGAAGGTGGATTTTCTGCAGAGCAGCGTAAACGTTTAGCTCTTGAAGTTTTTAGAACCACTGCCGAATACGATCTTGCAATTGCAACTTGGCTCGGTGCAAGCGAAGAACTTCCTGAGTGGTTTGGTGAGATTTATAGACGTGAGCACTCATTGCGCTATGGGGAAAACCCTCATCAGGCAGCAGCAATTTATCGTGGGCCATGGGATGGCATTGTTGGTGCACTGCAGCACCATGGCAAAGAGATGTCATTTAATAATTACACCGATGCAGATGCTGCCTGGCGCGCGGCTTTAGATCACTCCGCGCCATGTGTTGCGATTATTAAACATGCAAATCCCTGCGGAATTGCGATTGCTGGCGATATCGCCACCGCCTATCGCGCAGCACATGCGTGCGATCCAGTCTCTGCATTTGGGGGCGTCGTTGCGGCAAATCGCGTTATTTCTGTCGCGATGGCGACAGATCTTGCAGCGATCTTTACCGAAGTTGTTATCGCTCCAGGATATGAAGATGGTGCAATTGAAATTCTTAGCGCTAAACCATCGATTCGAATTTTGACATGTACTTCGGCAAAGATCGCACCAGTTGAGCGCCGACCAATCTCTGGCGGAGCTTTGTTACAACAAAGCGATCTCATTGATGCTCCCGGAGATCTCTCTGCAGGATGGAAGCAAGTGTCAGGTAGCCCTGTTTCACAAAATGTGATTGCTGATCTTGAGTTTGCCTGGCGGAGCATTCGCGCCGTAAAGAGCAATGCAATCTTGCTTGCAAAAGATGGCGCAGCAATCGGAATCGGTATGGGTCAAGTGAACCGCGTAGACAGCGCCAAACTCGCCGTGGATCGTGCAGGCAATCGCGTTGCTGGCACTGTTGCAGCAAGTGATGCCTTCTTCCCCTTTGCAGATGGGCTCGAAATTCTCATCCGCGCTGGAGTTACTGCAGTTGTCCAGCCCGGTGGCAGTGTGCGCGATGAAGAGGTGATTGCAGCAGCCAACGCAGCAGGTATTGCGATGTTCTTCACCGGCACACGGCATTTCTCACACGCCTAAGCAGTTAAGATTTCACCATGAGTGCAGTGATTCTAGATGGCAAGGCTTTAGCCGCCGCGATTAAAGAAGATCTTGCAGCACGCACCAACGCACTCAAATCAGCGGGAAAAGTCCCGGGCCTTGGAACGATATTAGTTGGAGATGATCCTGGTTCACATTCTTATGTTTCAGGTAAACATCGAGACTGCAACGAAGTTGGAATCACCTCTATCCGAATAGATCTTCCGGCATCTGCTTCGCAAAGTGATGTACTGGCAGCGATCAAAGTTCTTAATAGCGCGCCCGAGTGCACCGGCTACATAGTGCAACTCCCGTTGCCTCAAGAGATAAGCACTCAAATTATTTTAGAGGCGATTGACCCTGCCAAAGATGCCGATGGTCTACATCCAATGAATCTTGGACGTCTTGTTGCAGGTTATGACGCACCACTTCCATGTACTCCACGTGGAATTGTCGCTTTACTCAACCATTACAAGGTGAATCTCAATGGTGCAGATGTTGTTGTCATTGGTCGCGGGTTGACGGTGGGTCGCCCATTGGGACTTTTGCTTTCACGTCGCCAAGAAAATGCAACTGTAACTCTGACGCACACTGGAACAAAAGATCTCACTTCGCACACTCAGCGAGCAGATATTGTCATTGCAGCGATTGGTCAGCCACATTTCCTAAAAGCATCCATGATTAAAAAAGGCGCTGCTCTACTTGATGTTGGAATTTCTCGTGCTTCACAAGGATTAGTGGGGGATATTGATCCATCTGCCCACGAAGTTGCGGGTTACATTGCACCGATGCCAGGTGGAGTTGGTCCGATGACTCGAGCCATGTTGCTGCAGAACGTTGTTGAGTCGTGCGAAAAGAATTAACCGGATCACGCGGTGTTGCATACGCGCTTTTAGTCATCGGCATCTTGGCTGGAGTCTTCTCTTTCATCCGAGTGGGATCGCTCATTATCGCCGTGGCGATGGCTCTAATCGTCCTCTCTGGACGCAAGAGCGCCCCGAACCGTGGCGTAATTTCGACCTACCTACCGATTTTGATTGCAATCTCACTTTTTGCGATGGCGATAGCACTTCCGCGTGGGTTGTAGGCTTGCCCTAAATCAGGCTCACTTTGGCCGAGAAGCCAAGCGAATTAACAAAGAGGTCTCATACATGGCAAAGAAAGTCACAGTTGTCGGAGCAGGTTTCTACGGATCAACCACCGCTCTTCGTCTAGCTGAATACAACATCTTCGACACAGTCGTTCTGACGGATATTCTCGAAGGAAAGCCTGAAGGTTTAGCTCTCGATATGAATCAATCACGATCAATCGAAGGCTTTGAGACAAAGATCATTGGAGCGACAACAACTGCAGATGGCGCAGGGTATGAAGCCACAGCAAATTCAGATGTTGTTGTGATCACCGCTGGACTTCCGCGCAAGCCTGGTATGAGCCGCATGGATTTGATTGGCGTTAACGCCGGAATCGTTCGCGGGGTTGCTGAAAATATTGCAAAGCATTCACCTAACGCTGTAATCATTGTTGTTTCAAATCCACTTGATGAGATGACAGCGTTGACACAGATTGCAACGAATTTTCCTAAGAACCGCGTTATGGGCCAAGCTGGAATGCTTGATACGGCGCGCTTTACAAACTTTGTCGCTGAAAAACTTGGCGTTGCAGTCTCTTCAGTTAAGACTCTGACTCTTGGTTCACATGGAGACACCATGGTTCCGGTCCCAAGCCGTTGCACAGTTGATGGAGTTGCACTCTCTGAGAAGCTTTCAGCGGAAGAGATTGCAGATCTCGTCGATCGCACACGCAATGGTGGCGCAGAAGTTGTCGCGTTACTCAAGACTGGCTCTGCTTACTACGCACCATCAGCAGCAGCAGCTCGCATGGCTAAGGCAGTTATTGAAGATTCAGGCGCTGTAATGCCAGTCTGCGCATGGGTTGATGGCGAATACGGAATCTCAGGTGTCTACCTCGGCGTTGAAGCAGCGATCGGTCGCGAAGGCGTGAAGAAAGTTGTTGAGACAGTGCTGACAGATTCAGAATTAGCTTCTCTCAAAGAGGCGGCAGAGGCAGTTCGCACCAAGCAAGCAGATGTTCAAACTCTTTAAGTCACGTTAAATATCAAAACAAAGATAAGTAAAGGAAGATAATGAGCAAGATCAAAGTCACAGGAACCGTTGTAGAGCTCGATGGAGATGAGATGACCCGCATTATGTGGCAGTTCATCAAAGACTCGCTGATCCTCCCTTACCTCGATGTAAATCTTGAGTACTACGACCTCGGTATGGAGCATCGCGATGCGACAGATGATCAGGTCACTATTGACGCAGCCCATGCAATTCAGAAGCATGGCGTAGGCATTAAGTGCGCAACGATCACTCCTGATGAGGCTCGCGTTGAAGAGTTTGGCCTTAAGAAGATGTGGAAATCTCCTAACGGAACTATCCGTAACATCCTCGGCGGCGTAATTTTCCGTGAACCAATCATTATCAGCAACGTTCCTCGTCTAGTTCCACATTGGACTAAGCCGATTGTTATTGGCCGCCACGCCTTTGGTGATCAGTACAAGGCGACAGATATCAAGGTTCCTGGTCCAGGAAAGCTCACACTTTCATATGTCCCAGAAGGTGGTGGAGCGCCGATGAACCTCGAAGTATTTGACTTCAAATCTTCAGGTGTAGCGATGGCGATGTATAACGTTGATGATTCGATCCGCGACTTTGCGCGCGCATCCTTGAACTACGGACTTCTTCGCAAATTCCCTGTCTATCTCTCAACAAAGAACACCATCTTGAAGGCTTACGACGGCCGCTTTAAAGATATCTTCCAAGAGATCTATGAAGCAGAGTTCAAGAAGGACTTTGATGCAGCCGGAATTTGGTACGAGCACCGTCTTATCGATGACATGGTTGCTATGTCACTTCGAATGGAAGGTGGATATGTCTGGGCATGTAAGAACTATGACGGAGATGTGCAATCAGATACCGTCGCACAGGGTTACGGCTCACTTGGTCTTATGACTTCAGTCTTGATGACACCAGATGGAAAAGTCTGTGAATCAGAGGCTGCTCACGGAACAGTGACTCGTCACTACCGCGATCACCAAGCTGGTAAGGCAACTTCTACCAACCCAATCGCATCAATCTTTGCGTGGACTCAAGGTCTTGCACACCGTGCAAAGCTTGATAACAATGCAGAGCTCGCAGAGTTCAGCAAGACTCTCGAGCGCGTCTGTATCGAAACAGTTGAGCAGGGAAAGATGACTAAGGATCTTGCACTTCTCATCTCACATGATGCGCCATATCAAACAACTCAAGAGTTCTTGAACTCAATTGATGAGAACCTCAAGAAAGCAATGGCTTAGATATTAAATAAAAAAGCCCGCCGGATATCCGGCGGGCTTTCTTACTATCCGAATTAGATACACTCTCCAGTTGTTGCGCTGAAGAGGTGAACTGAACTCTGGTTTGCAGAGACTGTGATTGTCTGTCCGGCACGTGGTGGGTTCTTTGGATCCCAACGCACGATTACCTGAGCGCCTTCATCAGTTGCATTTGCAAACTTCACTGATGAATCAGCAGGCTTTCCGTAGACAAATGCATCTGAGCCGAGCTCTTCAACAACTTCTACAAGAACATCAAAGCCAGAAGATGCAGGAGCAAATCCTTCTGGGCGGATACCCACGGTCACTGATGAGCCAGCTGATGCTGGAACAGCGATCTCGAGATTTCCAAGCTTTGCCTTGCCACCAACAACTGGTGCAACAAGAAGGTTCATCGCAGGTGATCCAATGAAGCCTGCAACGAATGCGTTCGCTGGGTTGTCATAGAGATTACGTGGTGTATCAACTTGCTGTAGGAGACCATCCTTAAGAACTGCAACGCGATCGCCCATAGTCATAGCTTCAACCTGGTCGTGTGTTACATAAACGGTGGTGATTCCAAGACGACGCTGCAGAGCAGCAATCTGTGTACGAGTCGCTACACGCAACTTCGCATCAAGGTTTGAGAGAGGCTCATCCATAAGGAATACCTGTGGTTCGCGAACAATCGCGCGACCCATTGCAACGCGCTGACGCTGTCCACCTGAAAGCGCTTTTGGCTTGCGATCTAGATATGGCTCAAGGTCGAGCAACTTTGCTGCGTCACGGACGCGCTTATCGCGCTCTTCCTTTGCAACGCCAGCGATCTTCAAAGCAAATCCCATGTTCTCTGCCACTGTCATGTGTGGGTAGAGCGCATATGACTGGAAGACCATTGCGATGTCGCGATCTTTAGGTGCAACGTTAGTTACATCTTTATCGCCGATGAGAATACGACCAGCATCGATCTCTTCAAGACCAGCCAACATACGAAGTGATGTTGACTTTCCACAACCTGAAGGTCCAACAAGAACAAGGAACTCGCCATCGTTAACAACGAGGTTGAGCTTGTCTACTGCTGGGGCGGTTGTGCCTGGATAGATACGTGATGCGGCTTCGAATGTTACGGATGCCATGATAAGCAACTCCTTCTCCGGGCAGGTACGTGCCCGACGGTCCGAGGATGAAGGTGTCCACCGGTTGGTGAACGAGTGAAGGCTACGTCAGGAGGGCGCGAAATGGAAGGGAACTCGGTAGACTTCTCACATCATGGAGAGCCACTCGATTAGCTCACTTCTCGGCGATCTCGGCATTGTTGCCCTACTGATCGCCCTCGGCGGCCTCTTTGTTGCTGCCGAAATCGCCCTGATCTCCCTGCGCGAGAGCCAGGTTAAGCAGATCGCTCTCAAGGGAAAGCGCGGGGCCAAGGTTGCCCAACTAGCCTCCAATCCCAACCGACTTCTCGGCGCTGTCCAGATCGGTGTCACCTTTAGTGGATTTTTATCTGCTGCCCTTGGCGCAGAGCGTCTTGGCAAATACGTCATTCCATGGCTGGAAGATCTAAATCTTTCCAATAGCGCGGCACGAGGTTTATCACTTGTCGGACTCACCATTGTTATCGCATATTTCTCGCTGGTCTTTGGTGAACTAGTTCCTAAACGTCTTGCACTTTCGCGAACAGAACCAATTGCACTGATGTTTGCTGGACTTATTGATCTCACCGCCAAATTGTTTAGACCAATCATCTGGCTTCTTTCGCACTCAACTAACTTTGTTGTTCGCATCTTCGGTATCGATCCACATGAGCAACGCAGCGCAATGTCAGAAGAAGAGCTACTTGATCTTGTAGCTGGCCATGCTGCTCTTACAGATGAAGAGCGAGATATTGTTGAGGAAGTCTTTAACGCATCCGAACGCCAGATTCATGAAGTGATGGTGCCGCGCACTGAAGTTGATTTCTTTGATGCCTCACTCACAGTTGGCAAGGCAATAAATCTTGCAATTGATAAGGCGCATTCGCGGTACCCAGTTGTGCGGGGCTCGACAGATGAAGTAATTGGATTCATCCACGTTCGCGATCTTCTGGATACAACTCTTGTCAGTGCAGGAGGCAAGATCCAAGAACTCGTTCGTAACGTGATGTTTTTGCCTGGCACAAAAGGTGTACTTCCTGCTCTGACTGAGATGCGCAATCAGCGTCAGCATCTTGCGATTGTGCTTGATGAATATGGCGGAACAGATGGCATCGTCACATTGGAAGATCTCGTGGAGTGCCTCATCGGTGATATTCGTGATGAATATGACGGTGATGACGACGAGATCACCCTTGAAACACGTACCGGGGATTTTGAGGTCGATGGCTTAGTCTCGATTGAGGATCTTCTTGATGACTCAGGAATTGAAATTCCTGAGGGGCCATACGAGACTGCAAGTGGCTTTGTTATGCACTTTTTAGGACGAATCCCAGTTGTTGGCGATGTGGTCAATCTCAATGGAATTCGAATCGCAGTGCTCACAATGGAAGGCAAGCGCGCAGGGCGTTTATTGATCTCGCGGAATTGATTTTTCGTGCGAGAATTACGCACATGAGCAAGAAAAGAGTTCTCTCGGGTATCCAACCCACTAGCGACTCTTTCCATCTCGGCAATTACCTCGGCGCAGTCAAGCAATGGGTAGAACTTCAAGATTCCCACGACACTTTTTACTGCATCGTAGATCTTCATGCTCTTACCGTTGAGACAGATCCAGCGTTACTTCGTCAGCGCACTCTTGCCTCAGCTGCTCAACTGCTTGCACTTGGAATTTCACCAGAGAAGTCAACACTCTTCGTACAATCTCAAGTTCCGCAACATAACCAACTTGGTTGGATTATGGAGTGCATGGCTGGCTTTGGTGAAGCAAGTCGCATGACACAGTTTAAAGATAAGTCAGCAAAGACAGGATCTGATTCGGCGCGAGTAGGACTCTTCACATATCCGATGTTGCAAGCTGCAGATATTTTGCTCTACCAGGCAGATTTGGTTCCAGTCGGTGAAGATCAGCGTCAGCACATTGAGCTAACTCGCGATCTAGCCGGACGCTTTAATGCACGCTATGGTCAAACTTTCCAACTGCCAGAGGCATATATTCTAAAAGCTGGCGCAAAGATCAACGATATTCAAGACCCTACTGCAAAGATGAGTAAATCATCTGGCTCGGTTGCAGGAGTGATTGAAATTATGGATACGCCAGAGGCTAATCTCAAGAAGATTAAGTCTGCGATTACTGATACTGGTCGGGAAGTGAAATTCGATCAAGTCGAAAAGCCAGGAATTAGCAACCTTCTTACAATCCATAGCGCTTTAAGTGGCACCAGCATCGCCAACCTTGAAAAAGAATTCGATGGCAAGGGTTACGGAGATTTTAAGTCAAGCGTTGCAGAGGTGGTTGTTGAGTACTTGCGACCTATTCGACAGCGTGCTCTTGATCTACTCGCGGATGAAAAACACCTCATTGATATTTTGCATACTGGTAGCGCAAAGGCGCGCGAAGTTGCTGGAGCAACTCTTGATGCAACATATAAAGGTCTAGGTGTGGTCAGCTAATGAAGAAATTTGCGATCGCGACCCTAATTGGTGTGCTGAGTGCTTCTGTACTGATTTCACCGAGTGCGCAGGCATCTACTCCGGTGATCTGTCTGGCTTATGACACAGGTGGCCCTGGAGATCTTTCATTTAACGACGCTGCTCAGGCAGGCCTTAAGGTTGCAGCGAAGAAGATGCAATTTACTCTTGAAACTACAGTGACGTCTGGGGATGCAAAGGATCGCATTGATCGCGTTACCGCGCTCGTTAAAAAAGATTGCACCATTGTCATCGCAGTAGGTACCGGCTATGCAGCCACGCTCAAGGAACTCTCATTAGTTTTCCCTGAGACACAATTCGCCATTCTCAATGATGCAACTGTTGACGCACTCAATGTGACATCAATTGTTTTTGCTGATGTGCAAGGTGCATATCTAGCTGGCTATAGCGCAGCTCTTGCGAGTAAAACTGGCAAGGTCGCGATGGTGGGCTATACCTCTCAAAAAGATCTCTTTGATCGAGGGTTCGCACCAGGTGCAAAAGCGGCGAGAAAATCTATAGTCACCACAATCAAATACGTTTCATCATCGGCAAGTTCTGCAACGACTTCGCTCCTTCGATCCGGGCATGATGTCATCTACCTGACTACTACGGGATCTGCGACCGAAGTCTTTAGCACTATTGTCGCTTCAAATAGTGCGAATAGAGGTAGGAACACCGCAGGGTTAATTACCGTTGAACCAGATCAATTCCTTTCAGTTGATGCTTCAACTAAGAAATTTGTCTTTGCCACAGTCGTAAAGCGGGTTGACCTCGCCCTCATCGACCTACTTACCAAGACACTTGAGGGTAGTTCGCTCTATGACGAGGTTGATCCTGCCTTAGGAATTTATGGGCAGCGATACGGAATTTCAGATAAGTGCATTGAAATCACATTGCGTCTACCAGCGCTAGTATCCAAGACGTCAAAGATTAATTCAGCGAGTATTGCTGCATCTAAATTAAATTAAGCACCCAAG
>JBILXG010000099.1:0-3480 GCA_044369465.1 Candidatus Planktophila sp. | reverse complement strand
GCGATATGTTTATCTTGAAGTCAGAGAATGAAGGCAAATTTGATTTTGCTATCCCAGAATCTGGCGGAACAATCTCAGGCGATAACATGATGATTCCTTACACAGCAACAGCTGAGGCTAAGGCAAGCGCTGAAAAGCTCATCAACTGGTACTACGACCCTAAGATTGCTGCAGAAGTTGCTGCATACGTTAACTACGTAACTCCAGTTAAGGGTGCACAAGCTGAGATGGAGAAGATCGATCCAGATCTAGCGTCTAGCGAGTTCATCTTCCCAACTGAGAAGACGATGGCAAACCTTTCTGTATTCCGCTCACTTACTCCAGCTGAAGAGACAGCATGGACAGAGGCGTTCCAGAAGGCCGCCGGAAACTAAGTGACAGATAGCGCAAACTCGGCACGAGGTGATCTCAAGCTCACACGTATCACAAAGAGTTACGGTGATTTCACCGCTGTTGATGATCTCTCTTTGACCATCCCTGAAGGTTCATTCTTTGCATTGCTTGGACCTTCAGGGTGTGGCAAGACCACAACACTTCGAATGATTGCTGGTCTTGAAGAACCAACAGTGGGAAGTATTCACTTGGGTTCAACAGATATCACAACAACTAAGCCGTATCAGCGCCCGATCAACACCGTATTTCAGAACTATGCACTATTTCCGCATCTGACAATCTTTGAAAATATTGCATTCGGTCTACGCCGACGTGGAATCAAAGATGTTGATGAAGCGGTCAATAAAGTTCTGAACCTTGTAGAGCTCCCACATTTGGCGCAGCGTAAACCAACTCAGTTATCTGGTGGCCAGCAGCAGCGTATTGCTCTAGCACGCGCGATCGTTAACCGCCCAGCGCTATTGCTTTTGGATGAACCGCTTGGTGCACTCGACCTCAAGTTACGTCGTCAGATGCAGATTGAACTTAAGTGGATTCAGAAGGAAGTTGGACTTACCTTCGTTCACGTCACACACGATCAAGAAGAAGCTATGACAATGGCAGACACAATCGCTGTGATGAATGAGGGAAAGATTGAGCAGATGGGATCTCCTGCAGATCTCTATGACAATCCAGAGACAGCATTTGTTGCAAACTTCCTCGGTCAATCAAATCTCATTAAGGGTTCACTCGTTGGAACTGACGGGGATTCACTTGTTGCAGATCTCTTCGGCCAGAAGATTTCTCTTCCACGCAATCGATCTCACGCGGTGGATTCATCGATCTTTGCAGGTATTCGTCCAGAGAAGTTCCGTATTTCGCTTCTACAGACACCGACTTCAGGCAACGTATTAAGTGGCGGAAAGATTGAAGATGTTTCCTACATCGGCGTCTCCACTCAGTACCTAGTGATGATGCCATGGGGACAAGAGCTCATGGTCTTCGAGCAGAACGATGATGGAGTTGCACCATTCCAGATTGGTGACCCAGTAAATATTTCTTGGGAGCCGGTATTCACCTTTGCGTTGCGCGGAGATGAAGATGCAGAAGCTGGCACAGAAGTAATGCCTGAAGATCTCGACGAAGAGTAATCAAGGGTTACATTGATGAAGAAAATTAGCACGCCATACCTTCTACTTTTACCTGGCTTCGCTTTCCTCTTTACCTTCTTCATCTTGCCAATTATCAACTTGGCCCAAACTTCGACGCAGACACGGATAGATAATGGTGATACTGGCCAATACGAGCAGACTTTGCGCTTTGCAAACTACCTCGACGCCTTTATTGAAAACCGAGAACAGTTCACACGTTCATTTGTTTATGCAATCATCGCAACACTTCTTGCGCTTCTGATTTCATACCCATTGGCTTATGCGCTGGCATTTAAGGCAGGTAAGTACAAAAACATCCTCCTCGTTCTTGTGATTGCACCATTCTTCACTTCGTTCTTGCTTCGTACCGTTGCGTGGAAGCAGATCCTCGGCGAAGAAGGCTTTGTAGTCCCCTCGCTTCGCACTTTAGGTGTTATTAGTGAAAGCACAACTCTCACCTCGTCTGCTTTTGCGGTCGTTATGGGTATGACATATAACTTCCTGCCCTTTATGACTCTTCCACTTTATGCATCAATCGATCGTATTGATCCTCGTACTTTGGAAGCATCAGGAGATCTCTATGCCAACGGATTTACTACTTTCCGTAAAGTTACTTTGCCTCTCTCCATGCCGGGCGTTGTTGCGGGAACGTTGCTGACATTTATTCCGGCAGCTGGCGACTACGTCAACGCACAGATTCTTGGTAGCCCAAATACAAAGATGATTGGAAATGTCATCGAGTCACGCTATTTCAAGATTGTTGATTACCCAACAGCGGCAGCGCTTTCATTTACCTTAATGGCCGCGATTTTGATTCTCGTGACTCTCTATATCCGTAAGGCTGGAACGGAGGAGCTGGTATGAGCGTCAAGCAGAAGGATGCTTCGATTCCAACCCTCCCACTCGGTGCCACAATTTCCCGTTGGATCGGACGCAATCTCATCCGCATCTATATGGTTTTTGCCTTCACCTATCTCTTTATTCCGGTTGCCTACACCTTTGCATTTTCATTTAATGATTCTGGAAAGTCCAATCTGGTCTGGAAGGGATTTACCTTCGACAATTGGACCAATCCATGTGGTGCACCTGAAGTCTGTACCGCCTTAGGCAATTCGATCAAGATCGGTCTGCTTTCGACAATCTTTGCAACGATACTTGGAACAATGATTGCCTTTGCAATTGGACGTCACGCATTTAAAGGTCGTTCAGCTTCAAACCTTCTGATCTTCTTGCCTATGGCAACGCCCGAGATTGTTTTGGGAGCTTCACTTCTCTCACTCTTCCTTGTCTTTCAAATAAATCCTGGTTTCTGGCCAACGGTGATTGCTCACGTAGTTTTCTGCATGTCCTTTGTGGTCGTAACAGTTAAGGCTCGCATTGCATCCCTAGATCCGCGACTTGAGCAGGCTGCGATGGATCTCTACGCAAATGAAATCCAAACTTTCCGCAGAGTAACTCTTCCTCTCGTTGCACCTGGAATTGCAGCTGCAGCGCTTCTAGCATTTAGCCTCTCTTTTGATGACTTTATTATCACTAACTTTAATTCTGGCACCATGACTACATTCCCTAAGTTTGTCTATGTATCTGCAGCTCGCGGAATTCCTGCTCAGGCTAATGTGATTGGTTCTGCCATGTTCTTCCTTGCGTTAGCCCTTGTGATCGTTGGACAAGTAGTCAGTCGTAAGCGTAAAGTTTCTTAAATGGTTAACCATGGCAATATGTACGGCCCTCACTTTACCTTTCTGGGTATCGCTCAATGCGATCTAGATAACCCAAAGAGTTTTGCTGGTGCAGACGTTGTCATTGTTGGTGCACCAATAGATTCAGGTACATCACATCGTTCGGGTGCAAAGTTTGGCCCACAAGCAATCCGCGGCGGAGATTATTTGCCACACGATGCATCGCGACCACATTTAGCGCTACGCACAGATGGTTTGAAAGATCTTAAGGTTTTCGA
>JBILXG010000098.1:0-3548 GCA_044369465.1 Candidatus Planktophila sp. | reverse complement strand
CAACGAGAGCGTGGATTACGGTGCTTGCGATATAACTGATAAAGAAATCGCTCAGGAAGTCAGCGTGACAAGCGAAAATGAGAGTTACAAACTCGTTTATTCACTCTCATTCATCAGCGAAAAGCTTGGTATTGAGTCAGCCTCAGTAACGTTCTCTGAACCTCAGGTGAGTGCTTAAGAATTAGCTGCACTCACATCCCAGCAGCTAGTTAAGCAACCGGTGAGATTTCGGGAAACCAGACCAACGCTTCATCACGGAACGGACCTTCTGCCTCTAGCTGACAGAAAATTCCAGTTGTCCCCATTGTTACTCGATGGATCAAAACGTATTCGGCTGGCAGATTGAGTTGGAATCCAATCTTTGCCGTTGGGTTGCGTGGATCGCCAACGCGTGCACTCTGATCGCGTAACCAATCACGTGAGTATTTAAATGTAGGCGTACGCAGTGGTTCTACAAGTGGGACAAGGTATTCCAGAACTAATTGCGGATCGACATCAACTTCAGGAAGGATAAATCCATCCTTCTTAAATCCATCATAGAGAGCCTGCGCATTGTCATCGAGTGCGTGCTTGAGGAGATTCTTAAATGGTTCTGGGAATCCATTCGGCAGGCGATTGCAGGCACCGAAATCGAGAACTCCAACGCGGCCATCTGCAAGTAGGCGGAAGTTTCCAGGATGAGGATCGGCATGTAATAACCCGGCGCGATCAGGACAGGTGAAGTGGAAACGGGCAATGTGCATTCCCGCAGCATTGCGCTCTTTCTGTGTTCCACTCTTGATGACATCTGCCAATGGCTTTCCATCGAGCCACTCGCTGACAAGAACCTTTGTTGTCGCTGCAACTACGCGCGGAATTGCGATATCAGGATCATTTTCGTAGGCGGCATAGCAAGCACGTTGCGCCTCAGCTTCATAGAGGTAATCAACTTCTTCAATGATGCGTGCACGTAACTCTTCCATCAGGGGTTTCATATCGACACCTGGAAGAACTAGCCCGAAGATTTTTGAGAAACGTTGGATCTGATTGAGATCGCTGACGAGTGCTTCTGCTGCCCCTGGATATTGAATCTTTACAGCAACGTGTGTTCCATCTTTCCAGATGGCGCGATGCACCTGACCGATAGATGCTGACGCTGTTGCCTGATCTTCAAAGGATGTGAAGTTATCGCGCCAATCCTCGCCGAGCTCTTTCGCTAATACTTTATGGACAACTTTTGCTGGCAGTGGCGGTGCGGACTCTTGCAACTTTGTAAGAGTCTCGCGATAAGGCTTTGCAAACTCTTCTGGAAGTGCGGCTTCAAAAACGCTCAGTGCTTGGCCGAACTTCATCGCACCGCCCTTGAGTTCACCAAGGACTTTAAAGAGTTGCTCTGCGGTCTTCTCTTGAATATCTGCAAAGACGACAGAAGATGATTGCCCAACGAGTTGCTTTCCAACTCCTAAAACACTTCGCCCAGCAATTCCAACTGGAATTTTGATCATGCGTGCAGAGCGAGCACCCGTAGTGCTCGGAATCTTTACCTCTGCCGGTTTTTTAGCCACGCGCCAATCTTGGATGCAATCGAGAGAAAGCGCCAAATGAAAAGGTGCGGCGAAGGGGAGAGATGAGCCAATTCACATCAAGAGGGCCACCTAAAGGAAATCGCTGGCATACGACTACAGCCAATGACACCCACATGCAGGATTGCGCGATACCGGAATGAGTGAACTCGCGCTGAGTGCAAGTGAATCAACTTCCATATATGCCCCTGTGAGATCAGATGTACTCGAATCGATGCGCTGGAGAATAAATGAGGCGATCAAGCCTGCAAGGTAATGAGCTACAAATACCGGCATCTCTTGATTATCTGGACGATCTCCGATCAAAACTTTATCTGCAGTAACACTGGGACTTCCATCTACTTCTTCGATAGAAATATTTCGACAACGCGTGCATGGAGTCTTGCCAGGCTGAACAAGTGGGCCGATTACGCACTTGCCACCATCTGGTGGCGAAATCACAATGTGTTCTTGTCCGGCAGACATCCACTGCGAAAGTAAGTGAGTATCCATCGCTCCTACATGAATCTTGATGTATCGCTCAGGTGGCTCACCATCTAACTCTTGCGCGTTTTCTAACCTTTCAATGGGAAAGAGCGATAACTCTTTTCCGAGATCTTCCATGCGCTGCCTATAGGACTGACCCACATCGGTGGATCGAATGAAGCCCGCGCTGAGATCTGTATCGATAATGAGCGGGTCGTGTAAGCGCGTACCTAACGCAAAGTGAGTGTAGGTCACTCCACTTGAGAGCAGTATTCCGTAAAGCAACGTTGCAATGCGATCGCTTCCATAGATTTCAATTCTTACATTCTGTCGCGCATTAATAATTGATGCACCTGAATCATTTACGCCAGGAAGTAATCGCGTATGTGAAAGTTCAGGAGCCACACGCTTTTGTAACTGCGAAAAGGAAGCATCAGGCAATATGTCGCGACGTTTATGTTTTGCAACTGATTGAAAACGAGTGGTCACAGATAAAATCGAAGGAGATGTTTCAAGAAATTCATGTTCTTCTAAGTGCCAGATGAGTTCGCGATATTCATCAGCTGTCATTCCGCAACTTTCTGCGATATCAATCTCATCGCCATGACTGCCGCTGAGGATTTCTAACGCCCGTACATAGCCTTTCTCTGGAATGGCAAAGGATGATCGCGCTGTTCCGCACCGTAACCCGATCGGAGTGCGGTAAATGCTGATGCCCTCTTTAAGGCGAAGATGGCTCTTGCCGGAAATCTCTTGCGTAGCTTGCGATGTGTGCGTAGCTTGCGATGTGTTGACCGTTTCTGCTCTCTCTGTTCTCATGAGCGGCAGGGTTGCACCACAGGCATCGCGCATCTGCGAGCGCTCCACATCGATCACCGGTGCATAAGTTCGTGGTGACGCTGGGCAGATAAAAAAATTCACCCCGTATAAGCGTTGGCCTATACGGGGTGAACCTGTAAATCTTTAATCACCAATTCCAGCTGAACGAAGCCTGACTATGGCTAGTAGTTATGGTGCGGGATTATTGCGCCTTACCGAGAATACGGTTAACCGTAGTTCCGCATACTGGGCACTTGCCCTTTGCCATGCGGCGACCTGAATCCGAAATATGGACCATGCCCTCGAAGTCACGCTTCGCTTTGCACTTTACGCAGTACGCGTCACCCTTGTAAGCCTCATTTGTCTCTGCCATTTTTCTGCCTCCTATCGACGTATGCGCTAGGAGCGCACTCGTTCAGGCTTGACGATACTCCCGCTCACGCTCAAAGTGGGCTCAATCGGGGGAGTTTTACCGTGGTTTCTAACCTAATTTTCTGAGCTCAACCGGGGCTGCCAGCGCCCTTTCGGCCGCCTCATAGCCATCTAGATAGGCGCTAGCGAGCTCGCCATCGGGGAAACGGGCCAGAATCGCGGTGAACTCCTCGCCATGGTCGCTGTGGGCGAGGTGGATCGCCTCATGGAAGAGGACGTAATCCAGGGCGTAATCAGGGGCGAGCTGGAGGCGATCTGAGATCCGAATCG
>JBILXG010000097.1:0-3594 GCA_044369465.1 Candidatus Planktophila sp. | reverse complement strand
ATGCAATTTGTGAAGCGCTCGGTCTTCAACTCTCAGCTCTTTTGAGTGATGTCACCGTTCAGATCGCATCTGGCGAGATTGCAAAGCTCTCCGTTGTCGACGCAGCCTAAGTACGCCACACAAGGCGCTTCACATCGTCGTACCGAAGACGCGATAATTCAAGCAACAAAAATTTTGATCTCCCAATCAGGACTTACAAAAATTTCAATGATCGATATCTCAGTTGCCTCTGAGGTCGCTCGAGCTACTTTGTATAATCATTTTCGCGATAAGCAATCAGTTATTGAAGCCCTTTTAGCATCCGAAGTCGCACGGATCATTGAGGTATCAAAGTCGGCAGGTACTCCTGCAGATGCGCTCGAATCTCTCTCAATTGCAATCTCTTCCGATCGCGCTTTAGCAGGACTTCGCGAGCATGACCCGGCGCTGATCGCTCAACTTCTCATTCATAGCGAACATCCACTTTATTTGGAACTTGCTCGATCTATTTACGCACTGACACAGTCTCAGAGCGCTACTGGTCTTGCCATGCGTTGGTTATTGGGGCAGGCGGTACAACCTCTCACCCCAGAGCAGTCTCGCGAACAGGCAGCGCTGCTTGTTGAGAACACACTCTTCTAATCCATGCACCTGCAAAGAGATTGCATCTGATGAGGATTTCCGATCTACGCAATCGAATTGAACTCTCTTTCAGTCCAGAATGGGCCTCTTCTTTCTGCAAAGATATTGCAATCTCTGAATTGGGAAGTAAAACCGTAGATGAGGCGCTGGCGGCCGGCGTTGAAGCTGCCGAAATATGGCGTGCAGTCTGTAACTCACACCCGACAGAAACACTTGCCCATAAATACTAATTGCAAATAATTTGCAGAGATTCTTAATGTATATCACTGAAATTACTTCCGCTAGAAATTGAATTTTCGAGCCGACAGATCTAAAGTACGCATCATGTTTACAAAGAGACGCGTGATTGATTACTGCCGCGTTACTACATCTATCTGTTCTTAATTCGCTTCCGCCCGCTTTAACTGCTTTTTCATTTTCCAAATTAAACCAATTATAAAAAAAGAGGATTACTATGTTTATTTCAAAGAAGAAAGTCGTTGCGCTAGCGGCATCAGTTGCTGTTCTTGCACTTTCTGCTACATCATTTACTCCAGCTCAAGCAGCGCCTAAGAACCAGGCTCGTTCGGTAGTAAATGCTGATTGGCTTGAGAAGAATCTCGATGACCCTAAGGTTGTCGTTGTTGAAGTAAGCACCGAGCCAGGTATCTACGAGCGCGGACACATTAGAAATGCAGTCAAGATTACTTGGCACACAGATCTAGTCGACACGGTTAATCGCGATGTTGTCCCATCTGCAAAGTTTCAGAAGTTTGCACAATCTGCGGGAATTAGCCAAGACTCAACTGTTGTTCTCTACGGAGATAAGAACAACTGGTTTGCTGCTTGGGGAGCGTGGATCTTTAATCTTTACGGCGCAAAGGATGTCCGTCTTCTTGATGGAGGTCGTGTGAAGTGGGAGAAAGACGGACGTGCTCTCACAACTGCCGTCCCTTCAAAGCCTAAGGGCAACTTCACAAGCACTCGCCTAGATAAGACTCTTCGTGCGACTCTTCTTCAGGACATCATTCCTGTTGCAAAGAAGCGCGTAAAAGCTGACCTCATTGATATTCGCTCTGCAGATGAATTCAGCGGAAAGATCTTTGCTCCGGCAGGCTTCCAAGAACTGGCAGTTCGTGCTGGACATATTCCTGGTGCGATCAACGTCCCATGGGGATCAAATGTAAATGCTGATGGAACATTCAAGACATTTGCTGAACTCAAGAAGCTATACGCAGATAAAGGTGTAGATGGAAAGCAACCAATCATTACCTACTGCCGTATCGGTGAGCGCTCGTCACTCACTTGGTTTGTGCTTAGCGAAATTCTTGGATACGACGTGAAGAATTACGATGGATCTTGGACTGAGTACGGAAATACAGTCGGAGTACCAATTTCGAATCCTTCAGGAACAATCTGGGGTAATTCGTAATTTCTACTAACTCTCAACTCGGCAGGGGTTCCAGTACATCTGGGACCTCTGCTGAGTCTTTCTCGTGGAGCAGAGGCGATACCTATCGCACAACCGCTGCGGCTTTAATTGTTGCGTTGTTGCTCGGCCTCGCCTACGTTCTCTCAGGTCGCGAAGGGACGGGTGCGCAAGCTTCATTCTCGCTCCTGATCGGTACCGCTCTTGGAATTATCTTTGAGCGAGCTCGCTTCTGTTTCTTCTGTATTTTTCGTGACGCTATCGAAGATCGCAATACAACACCCATTCTTTCGGTACTTAGCGCCATCGCTGTAGGTAGCGTTGGATACGCAATTCTCTTTGGACAATTTCTGCCTGATACATCTACTGAATTCTTTCCGCCAAATGCTCACATCGGGCCCGTTAGTTGGGTGCTCGCGCTGGCAGGTTTGGTATTCGGTATCGGAATGACCCTCTCCGGTGCATGCATCAGCGGGCATCTCTATCGAATTGGTCAGGGTTCATTACGTGCATTTCCAGCACTTCTTGGTTCTTTGATCGGCTTCGGATTGGGATTTGCTAGCTGGAACAAGCTCTATCTATCCGCACTTGCATCTGCGCCAAAGACATGGCTGCCTCATACATTTGGTTACGCGGGATCTCTTTTTATTACCCTAGCCGTATTGCTTGCACTTGCATTATTCGCACGACGTTGGAGATCTACCTCTGAACCTATCTCTAATGGGCCCTCAGAGAACCTGTATTCAACTCTGATTATCAAGCGTTGGCCACCACTTTTATCCGGCGCACTCGTTGGAGTGGTTGGAACGATTGCTTACCTACGCATTGAACCTTTGGGCGTCACACGTCAGTTAAGTACAACAGCCCGAACAGTGTTAAGCGATCGGGGATATCTTCCTGAAACACTCGAAGGCCTTGATGTAATGAAAGGCTGTATTGCTGTGATCAGCTCTACTGTTACCAACAATGGATGGCTCATTATCGGTATCGTCTTTGCTTCTCTTGCCGCAGCGCTTGCTGGAAACAGATTCGCATTTCAGAACATCACCGTTAAGAATGGTCTGACCGCGCTTATTGGTGGAGTGCTTTTGGGTTGGTCTTCCATGATCGCACTCGGTTGCACAGTTGGAGTTCTACTCTCAGGCACCCAAGCTTTTGCTTTGTCAGGCTGGGTCTTCTTTGCGACAGTGTTCATTGGGACTGTTGTTAGTATTAAACTCAAACTCCACAAAATCTAAACAGCAATCACTTCCAAGACCCATGGTTCGCCATCTTTTGGTGGCGTTAGTGCACACGGATATTTTTCAGAGATAATCGCATAGATATCTTCCGGAGTTTTTGGGATCGAGCGACTGATGAGAAGTGCTCTCGTGACTTCTCCACGAGTTTTCTTTGACATATGTGTGATTACTTTGCGTTCACCATCTACAACAGTTGATGCGCGAATTGCCACCGTGACATCATCAGGTGCATTCCACACCGCCTGATAGGTGGATGACCTGCAATCAACAATGAGATCGTGTTTGTATCCAGCTAATTTCTTCTCAACGATCGGACGCATTGCA
>JBILXG010000096.1:0-3599 GCA_044369465.1 Candidatus Planktophila sp. | reverse complement strand
GAGCCCTCGTACGCTGCGAAAGTTAGACTTTTTGTCTCCTTGAGGCTCGATTTAACTCTTGCCGTTGATTCGAGCGTTGTTAAGTTCCGGAGCTCCTTCTCGAAGCACAGGCGAGAGATAGTTCTGAGGGAAATTTTGATAGGTAATCGGTCTACGGAATCGCAGGATCGCCTTGGCTCCAACCGATGTAAACAACGGGTTTGTCGAAGCCGGATAAGGACCACCATGTTGCATCGCCCACGTCACTGCTAGCCCAGTTGGCCATTGATTCCACACAATTCGACCGCTAATTCGCTCCACAATCGAGATCAACTGCGAAAGATCCATCGGATCACTTTCGATGGCGTGGATTCCACTCGTGAGAGTGCCAGAGAATGATTCTGCGACTCTCAGCAATTCACCAGCATCTGCACAGTTAACGACCACTGCAGTAGGTCCAAAGACTTCGCGCTTTGCGCTCTCTCCTGCCTTCAGGAAATCTTTTGCAGAAATTGTGTAGACCGAGACCTTCGTATCCCCACCCTCAGGATTTTGAGCAATCAACGACATCCCAGGCACGTGGGCTATCTCATCGCGATTGCTATCGTGAAGTTTCACGATATTTGAATTAAGAAGTTTCTGTGCAGGTGCTGCCGAGACAAGTGTTGCAAGCTCTGCATTGATTTCATTAGCGCCATCCACAATTAGGAAACCAGGCTTGGTACAGAACTGTCCCGCACCCATCGTGATCGATCCTAGAAATCCTTCGGCAGTTTCCTTAGCTTTATCGCTTGCTACCGAACGAGTAACGAAGACAGGGTTTAAGCCGCCTAGTTCTCCATAGAAAGGAATTGGAATTTCTCGTCGATTGGCTGCATCAAAGAGCGCGCGTCCACCATGTGTTGAACCGGTGAAAGCAATTGCAGCGGTAAGTGGATGCTCAACAAGTGCCATACCTGCATCGAAATCTTCAACGAGAGAGATAAGCCCAGCAGGTGCTCCTGCCTTTTGTGCGGCAGCAATCATAATTTCGCCCACCATCCGTGAAACACGTGGATGTCCTGGGTTTACCTTGATAACAACTGCGCACCCAGCAGCAAGAGCAGAGGCTGTGTCACCTCCTGCTACACCGAAGGCGAATGGAAAGTTACTCGCACCAAAGACACCAACTACGCCAAGAGAAGTTGTCTTCATCCGTAAATCTGGACGTGGCGGAGTAAGCGATGAATCTGCGTGATCAATTGTTATATCTAAATAAGTTCGATCTTCTACAGCACGTGCCATTAAACGTAATTGACCCGTCGTTCTTCCCACTTCGCCAGTAAGACGTGCCTCAGGAAGATTTGTCTCCTCCATCGCCACAGGTACCAGATCAGCCTTCGCGTGATCAAGTGCATCTGCTATTGATTCAAGAAGTGCAACAATCTTTGCGCTGTCCCAGTCACGAATCTGTAACCAGGCAGCATGGGCATCTTTTACTTGACTATCAACGCTCATATTTATTCCCCGCTGCCTTAAGAGACCAGAATGACTGGGTTATTGAGGTGGCCAAGAACTCCACCATCAATCTTTACAACATCACCTTCATGAAGTGTGAAATCGGCAGATGGAACAATTCCGGTACCAGTGAAAAGCATCGCTCCACTTGGCATCGGAAGAGTGCGAAAGAACCAATCGACAAGTTCGCTAAATCCACGCTTCATTTGTGCACTACTTGATGATTCAGAGAAGACTTCAGCACCATTACGCTCAATCTTGAGCGTGTACGGAAATACCGCCTCAGCTATCTCCCATGAAGGAATGATGAAACTTCCAATAGTGCAGGATTTTTCGTACGACTTTGCTTGTGGCAGATAAAGGGTGTTCTCGCCTTCGATCGACCGAGAACTCATGTCGTTACCGATTGTGTATCCAAAGATCTCTTGTTGCGAATTAACTACTAGCACTACTTCTGCTTCAGGCACATCCCAACCAGAATCACGACGAATACCTACTGGCTCACCATTAGGTATTACTCGCCATCCAATGCTCTTATAGAAAATCTCAGGACGTTCAGCCTCATACACTCGGCTATAGAGATCAGGAACATCAGACTCCTCCATGCGACCTACTTTGCTTCGCAGGTATGTAACACCACACGCCCATACTTCTTGATGAGAATCTATCGGTGCAACCAAATGGGCTGGCGCTTTCACAGAAGTATTTGCCGCCTCAATAATCGAGCGAGCTTCCTGCATTCCCATTGAGAGTAAATCACTGAGTGAATGATTTATCGAGAAGAACTCTCCGTTGTGCTCAACCAGGAAACTATCTTTACTCCTATAGATTCTTCTCATTCCAGAATCCTACTGAGATCGTATACGATTTAAAAGACATACAAGCAACTAATTCAAGTATGAACCAGTGCCTACGATGGGGCTGAACCCCCATTAGAGGATTTCAGAAAGAACTACTTCTTCTTGTACCCCGCCGGACATTTTGGGTTAACCGCGGTTACTTTTTTAGTGGTCTTTCCCTTGAGGCAAGTTATCGTGGACTTCACAACAGGAGACTTCTGCGGAGTCGTGGTTGGAGAAGCAGAATTCTGTGCGAGCTTGACGCGAATTGTTGGCGCTGAAAATCCAAATCCACTTATATTGAAATAATAGAATCCCGAAGATGACTTCAGTGTTTGAGTTGTTACTGAAGTTTTTCCGTCTGAACTTAGAATTGACACTTTCGCGGACGCATTCGTTAATGAACTACCCCAGATGCAACGTGCTAGCTTCTGTGAAATGACAAGTGAGTAAGTACCTTTGAACTCTTCTGCAGCAACCTTAAAGTGAGGAGCTGCAAGTTGATAGGAAAGTTCTTGAGTGCTTTCTATGAAGGTAGGAGGGCTAGGAGCATATTGAGTAGCATTAGTAGCCAGAATTCCGTCAATTTTCCCTTCAGAAACACATTCGGATGAATTGAATTTCTGTAAATTCAGATTTCCTTCTCCAGAAATTTTCCATAAAGAAGAAATAGAGGCAGCCGTTTTTGAGAAAAACGGTTCATACGCACTCCACATCTTCAGTTCGCCTTCCTCAATGCCAGAAGTTGACGGCCACATTCCCACTCCGCCTAGACCTCTCGCGTCCGGAAGTGTTGCTGGGACGCCATTTAGTTTGGCCTTCATGTATGGGTGGTCCCATACAGATAAGTACTGAGTCGCATCCATAACAGCTTCCGCAGTCGGTACTGACAGTGGAGCTCCCGAGAAATCCACAAATTCTCTGGAGCCCGAGTCAACTCCATATGATATTTCAGGGTTTGTTGTTCTTGAATGCACCCAGCCATTGAGGATTTGCTTAAGAATCTTCACTCTTACTTTAACTTTTATCCCAGAAATGTTTCCAAAAGTATTGTCAGCCGTTCCGCCAGGGACTCCATCGGATGTGAGCCAATCGTTTTTAGAGATTGGAAGCACTTGAGTGACGAATTGTTTCCAGACTATCTTTTCTGATTTTGGGTCAGGGTTTGTTCCATTGAGATTGAAGTTCAAAAAAAGTCTAAAATTTGAGTTATGCCCAGTTTGAGAAACTTTCCAGATGGATGTGGCTCCACCAGCCGGATAATTGTTCTCTGGATCCGCGGGC
>JBILXG010000095.1:0-3602 GCA_044369465.1 Candidatus Planktophila sp. | reverse complement strand
ATCAGGGGAGTGTTATCTGCCAGAGCTTGAGCAACAGCCTTCTTAATTTCCGCTGGATTCAACTCACACTCAAAGGCTAGTTCACTAGAAATATCTGCAACAGCTATTCGGACGAGAGCTGCCTGAGCGCCCTCTGATTTCTTTGTACTCATGGGCTCATCCTAGATGTAAAGGTGCGCGACTGCTATTCGGTGCGTGGGAAGCCCGAAATTCCGCGCCACATCAAGTTTTCTACAAGATCGACTGCTTGCTGGCGGCTTAATTTGCTATCGCGATCAAGCCAATGGCGAGCAGTCACTTGTGCATATCCAATCAATCCGACACCGAGCATCATGGAAACTTCTTTAGGTAATCCGGTGTCATTTGAGATCACACCACTTACTGCTGCGGCACAGTCATATGTCATGCGATTAAGGCGTTCGCGCACCTGTGGCTCAACGCTCATATCGCTTTCAAAGAGAAGTCGAAACGCTTCCCCCTCATTTTCGATAAATGCAAAATATGCAACAACTGTTGCGCGAACACGTTGTGCATTGTCTGGAGTAGATGAAATTGCTTTTTGAATTTCAAAGACAAGAGAATCAATGTGAAGATCGAGAACTGCAAGATAGAGATCTAGTTTAGAAGGAAAATGTTGGTAGAGGACAGGCTTGCTGACACCTGCACGATCTGCGATCTCATCCATTGCAGCAGAGTGATATCCAGCAGCGGTAAAGACCTCAAGAGCAGCGCTGAGCAAGATCGCCCGACGCTCATCACGCGGTAGGCGCGCCTTATCGCCAATCGTTGGCTTCTCTGAAGTACTCATTGCCCTAATCGTAGACGCAAAGTGGCACGCTTTCATAGTCTGAGGCAGAATTGCTAATTATGAAGAGACCCCCACTTGTTTCACCCGGTCCAGCTCTTACCGTTGATGAGGTGCGCAGATATAGCCGCCACTTGATCATCCCCGATGTAGCGATGGCCGGACAGCAACGACTGATGAATGCAAAAGTCCTCTGTGTTGGAGCAGGCGGTCTCGGTTCACCTGCACTGATGTATCTCGCTGCAGCAGGCGTTGGAACAATTGGAATTGTTGAATTTGATACCGTTGATGAATCTAATTTGCAGCGCCAAATTATTCATGGACAATCCGATATCGGAAAAAGCAAGGCTCAGTCAGCGAAAGAGAAGATTTTAGAGATCAACCCTTATGTCAATGTGATTACTCATGAACTTCGCCTCGATGTAGATAACGTGATGGATCTCTTTGCCCAGTACGACATCATCGTGGATGGCACAGATAATTTTGCTACACGCTATCTCGTCAACGATGCTTGTGTTCTTCTTAAGAAACCTTATGTATGGGGTTCGATTTATCGCTTCGATGGCCAGGCAAGTGTTTTCTGGGCCGAATATGGTCCTTGCTACCGCTGCTTATATCCAGAACCACCACCTCCAGGAATGGTTCCATCATGTGCCGAAGGTGGAGTACTCGGAGTTCTCTGCGCAACTATCGGTTCTATCCAAACCACTGAGGCAATCAAGGTAATCACCGGCGTCGGTGAACCACTCATTGGTGACCTCATGATTTATGACGCACTCGAAATGGAATTCAGGAAGGTGAAGATTCGTAAAGATCCAAACTGCCCTTTGTGTTCTGACAAGGCTACCCAGAAAGCGCTTCTCCCAGATTATGAGGCATTCTGTGGAGTCCTCTCATCACAGGCACAGGATGCGGTAACAGATTCAACAATCTCTGTTGCAACCTTAAAGGAGAAGATTGATCAGGGAGAAGACTTCTATCTCATCGACGTCCGCGAACCGAGTGAGTTCGAAATCGTTCGCATTCCTGGTTCACATTTAATTCCAAAGCAGGGATTTATCGATGGAACAGCCCTTGCTGGACTTCCACAAGAAAAGCCAATCATTGTGCATTGCAAGAGTGGAGTTCGGTCAGCTGAATGTTTGGCAATCATCAAGAACGCTGGCTTTAAAGATGCTACGCATGTTTCTGGTGGCGTGATCGCGTGGGCGAAACAGATCGATACCAGCCTCCCGGTTTATTGATGCGTAAAGACTTTCGGGGAGCCCGCATCCTTTTAGTTCATGCACATCCAGATGACGAGACAATCAACAATGGCGCAACGATGGCTATGTATGCAGCCCTCGGTGCCCAAGTCACTCTGATCACCTGCACACGTGGTGAAGAGGGCGAAGTTCTTGTTCCTGAGCTCGCTCATATTGCGGCATCGCAAAAAGATGAACTTGGTGCGCACCGTGAGGTTGAGTTAGCGAATGCGATGAAAGCACTAGGGATCAATGACTTTCGCTTCTTAGGTGCACCAAAAGTTTCATATCGAGACAGCGGCATGATGGATACACCACCGAATAATCGCCCTGATGTTTTCTGGCAGGCAGATTTGGAGCAGGCGAGTGCGCATCTTGTAGAGATTATCGACGAGATTAAGCCACACGTGCTTATCACTTACGATGAAATCGGTGGCTACGGGCACCCTGACCATATTCAAGCTCATAGAGTTGCGATGCATGCTTCAAGTAAATCCACGTGGAAGATTCCGAAAATTTACTGGAACACAATGCCTAAATCTGTCATCGCCGATGGAATCGAAAAGATGAAAGCGCTCGGTTCAGATTTCTTTGGAGCTGAATCCGCTGATGATCTTCCATTTGCAAAAGATGATGAATTTGTCACAACACTTATTGATGGCAATAACTATGTGCAGGCAAAGATGAATGCGATGGCAGCACACAAGACCCAAATAGCGCTCGATGGTCCGTTCTTCGCTTTATCAAATAACATCGGATTACAGGTATGGGGAAATGAGTACTACACACTTGTACATGGTCAGCCACACGAGCCATTTGATAAAGATGGACGCGAAACAGATCTTCTCGCAGGTATAGATTTCTAAATGAAATATCTTCTGAGTTTTCTCATCGGTGGACTCACTGCAGCCGCTGGCGTTTTTCTCCATCTCTCTTATCCACCAGCAGGGCTTATTCTTGCTCTAGCTGGATCTGCTACAACGTTCTGGTCCATTGGAAGACATTATGGAAAACGCCGCTTTAAAGTTGCAGCTCTTCTCGGCTGGCTCATTGTCATCAACGATGCAGCGACCTTTGGAGATGGGGGCGAACTCTTGGTGCAAGGCGATAGAGATGGAATGACCTTTTTAGTTAGCGGCCTTACGATCGTTGTTCTTTCTATCTTGCTTCCCGTAAAGGATTAACTCCAACTCTGTCCCTGCGGACTATCTTGAATTTCTAGCCCACTCTCTTCAAGGAGTGTGCGCAGGCGATCACTCTCAGAAAAATCTTTATTTGCGCGAGCAATTTCTCGCTGGCTTAAAAGGTGGCTCTGTTCTTCTGTGAGATTACGTTTCTCTGGGATCCGGTTGAGATCTAAGCCAAGAACTTGATCTGCAAAGCGGAATATCCCTGCCTTTTCCACGGGAGAGAGATCCACGCTCTTCTCGATAACACGCAACCTTTGTAGCGCGCGAGGTGTATCAAGGTCTGCGTAAATCGCTGTAAGGAAATCCTGGTCAGCAATCATTTCACCATGTGGTTGACCTGATTGCACGAGCATGCGCCATCTC
>JBILXG010000010.1:0-11212 GCA_044369465.1 Candidatus Planktophila sp. | reverse complement strand
TCTGTACTCACCTCGATTCTTAATGCCGTCGTATGGATCGTTGCAGCTGCAATGGTCTTAGGAGAATTTGGATTTAACTTAGGCCCAGTGATTGCATCCGCTGGAATCGTTGGTGTTGCTGTTGGTCTTGGCGCACAGACGCTGGTTCGTGACATTCTCTCTGGAATATTTATGTTGATTGAAGATCAGTACGGTGTTGGCGATCGCATTGATGTCTTAACGATTAAAGGTGTTGTTGAGCGCGTCGGACTTCGCATTACGACGGTACGTGCAGACGATGGAACGCTTTGGTTTATTCGAAACGGTGAAATTCTTACCTTAGGTAACGCCTCTAAGAAATAAGTTAAGAAGGTTGGTTCACCATCGAGTGGGCAGCCATCTCTACATAGCTCACTAACTGATTGCGATGGATATCTTGCATCTCTAGATCATCGATAGCCGCCATCATGCATGCAAGCCAGGCATCACGCGCTGCAAGGTCGATATGAAAACCAACATGTCGCATACGAAGTCGTGGATGTCCGCGCTCTTCTGAGTACGTTGAAGGTCCGCCCCAGTATTGCTCAAGGAATTTCTGTAAACGCCAAGCAGCACCTTTCATATCACTTTCGGGATACATCGGGCGCAGAATCGGATCTGTTGCAACGCGTGCATAGAAACCTGAAACGAGCTCTGTAAAGAAAGCCTCTCCCCCGATTTCATCAAAGAAGGTGCTCACTTCAAACGCATCCATACTGTTGTATCAGTTGGGATCAGGTTGCCAGAGAATTCTGTCGAGGTAAGAAGAATCTGCGCACCTTGCGGAACCTCGATCGGAGTTCCGAAATTTACATAACAAGCAAAATTTCCAGGACGTGAGAATGCAATGACATCTTTACCTGCATCGATCCAAGTCATGGGTCCGTCACCAAGACCGCTTTCACTCTTGCGAATTGAAAGCGCCTGCGTATAGAGAGAATGGGTTGATCCGCCAACGCCCGCTTGTGATTCAACAGAGTACGAACCCCACCATGGACTCTGCGGGAGCCAAGCCTGATCTGGTTGCAACGCAGCATTACTTGAGAAACCAAAGGCACCAGCAGGTGAAGAGCTCCAGGCAATAGGAACACGACAACCATCACGGCCGCGATCTTTAAATCCGCTCATCTTCCAAATTGGATCTGTAAGTCGATCTTCTGGAATATCGCGTACTTCAGGGACGGCAAGCTCTTCACCTTGGTAGATGTATGCGCCACCTGGGAGAGCCAACATCAGAAGTGCTCCTGCGCGTGCACGCCGTGTTCCACGAGCAATATCAAACTTTGCAGGATCGCCTTGCCGTTCAAAGGTATTAACTTGTTGATTCTGCAATCCTAAATCAAAGCGATCAACTGAACGCGTAACATCGTGATTGTTAAAGACCCATGATGGTGGAGCGCCGACTTCAGCCATCGCATCGACTGCACGATTAATCATTCGTGTCAGGTAGGTCGGTTCCCAAAGTGAAGTAAGGAAATCAAAGTTGAACGAGTTCGCAAGTTCATCTGGGCGTAAGTAGCGAGCAATACGTGATGCTGGACTAACCCACGCCTCAGCAACTGCCATTCGATCACCTTCATATGAGTTCAAAATCTTTCGCCAACTGCGATAGATCTCGTGCACACCATCTTGATCCCACATAGGCCGATATTCATCTGGAACAAACTCTCCGTGTACAAAATCATCGCGTGCTGGTGGGATGTCGGGTAAGCCAGGGTACTTAATCAGCGCGTGTGCAACATCGATACGGAAGCCATCAACGCCACGATCAAGCCAAAACTTCAAAATGCTTTCAAAGTGTTCACGAACCTCAGGATGTTCCCAGTTGAAATCAGGTTGCTCAACAGCAAATAAATGGAGGTACCACTGCTCTGGTTTTCCAACTTTATCCACCAAGCGATGCCAAGCCGGCCCACCAAATACCGATTGCCAATTATTCGGTGGCAGTTCACCGTTCTCGCCCTTACCGTCACGGAATATGTAGCGTTCCCGCGCTTTAGAACCAATCGGAGAGTTCAACGCCTCTTGAAACCACACATGTTGATCACTTGAGTGGTTAGGGACAATATCCACAATCAACTTCATCCCGAGCTCATGTGTTTGATCAATCAAACGCTGAGCATCTTCCAGAGTGCCGTACATGGGTTCAATATCCATGTAATTTGCAACATCGTAGCCATGATCATTTTGTGGCGATGGATACCAAGGTGTAATCCAAATTGCATCGACACCTAAAGATTTTAAATAAGGCAGCTTCGAACGGATTCCCTCGATATCACCGATTCCATCACCATTGCCATCTGAAAATGAGCGGATGTAGATCTGGTAGGTGACCGCATCGCGCCACCATGCTCGCTGATCCCGAGGCGAAACGGTCATGACATATATTCTTTTAAGAACTCGCGTTCTGTATCTGTGAGTGGACGGGACTTTTTGGTCTCCATTGAAATGGCTACCTGCACACTCTTGATTCGCGCGTGCAGAATTCCATTAGAGCTAATCTCATAGTTGAGTACGAACGAAGATGTGCCCACAGATTCAACCCAGATGTAGACATCAACAAAAGAGCCACCTTCATAAATCGGTGCGATGAAATCTACTTCGGCGCGAGCAACAACCATCTCAACGATTGTTGGCTTCTCATTGCGCTTTACAAACTCATAATAAGACCATTGAAAACGTGCCTCTTGGGCGAAGATTAAATACTTTGCGTTGTTAACGTGCCCAAACGCATCGATGTCATCCCAGCGAACGAATTGTTGATTGTGATACTTCATTAGCGTGTGAGCTTTCTATAGGTCGCACGATGAGGACGAGCTGCTTCTGGCCCCAAACGTTCGATCTTATTCGCTTCGTAGGATTCGAAGTTTCCTTCAAACCAGAACCACTTTGAATCACCTTCGTAAGCCAAAATGTGTGTCGTGATGCGGTCCAAGAACCAACGATCGTGGGAGATCACTACGGCGCAGCCAGGAAATTCAAGGAGCGCGTTTTCGAGGGAACCAAGTGTTTCTACATCAAGGTCGTTCGTTGGCTCATCAAGAAGCAAGAGATTTCCACCTTGCTTAAGTGTCATTGCAAGATTGAGTCGGTTACGTTCTCCACCAGATAGGACGCCAGCTGGCTTCTGTTGATCTGGACCCTTAAATCCAAATGCTGCAACGTATGCACGAGATGGCATTTCGACTTGTCCGACCTTCATGAAATCAAGACCGTCGGAGACAACTTCCCACAAAGACTTCTTAGGATCGATGCCGCCACGTGATTGATCAACGTATGAAATCTTTACCGTTTCACCGATCTTCACATTTCCAGAATCTGCAGGTTCAAGGCCAAGAATTGTCTTGAAGAGCGTTGTCTTACCGGCACCGTTAGGGCCGATCACTCCAACAATTCCGTTTCGTGGCAAGGTAAATGAGAGACCATCGATAAGTACGCGGTCACCAAAGCCCTTCACCAAATTCTCAACTTCTACAACAACATTTCCAAGGCGTGGGCCAGGTGGAATTTGAATCTCTTCAAAGTCGAGTTTGCGCATCTTGTCGGCCTCTGCCGCCATCTCTTCATAGCGTGCAAGACGTGCCTTTGACTTTGTCTGGCGGCCCTTTGCATTCTGTCGAACCCACTCGAGTTCTTCGGTGAGACGCTTTGCGCGCTTGGCATCCTTCTGACCTTCTACCTTAAGACGTGCAGCCTTTGTCTCGAGATAGGTTGAGTAATTTCCTTCATATGGATATGCGCGACCGCGATCGAGTTCGAGAATCCACTCTGCGACGTTATCCAAGAAATATCTATCGTGCGTAATCGCTACAACTGCTCCTGGATACTTCTGCAAATGTTGCTCTAACCACAACACAGATTCAGCATCAAGGTGGTTCGTAGGCTCATCAAGAAGCAAAAGATCTGGGGCTTCTAGTAGAAGTTTGCAGAGAGCTACGCGGCGCTTTTCTCCACCAGATAACACACTGACATCAGCATCTCCTGGCGGACAGCGAAGTGCATCCATCGCCTGCTCGAGTTGTGAATCGATCTCCCATGCATTGCGATGATCGAGTTGCTCTTGCAACGATCCCATCTCGGCAAGCAGGGTGTCGTAATCAGCATCAGGGCTAGCCATCTCTTCAGAGATTGCATTAAAGCGCGCCAACATATCCATCGTCTCGCGCACACCGTCTTGAACATTTTCCAGAACACTTCGTGACTCATCTAGCTTTGGTTCCTGCAGCAAGATGCCGACGGTGAATCCAGGCGTTAAGTAAGCCTCACCATTAGAAGGTTGTTGAAGTCCAGCCATAATCTGCAAGACTGTTGACTTACCAGCACCGTTAGGGCCTACAACGCCGATCTTGGCACCTGGAAGGAACATCAAGGTGACATCGTCAAGAATGACCTTGTCGCCGTGCGCTTTACGCGTCTTTTTCATTGTGTAAATGAATTCAGCCATTGTCACACCTTAATAGTTGAGCCGTTAGAATAGTAATCAGACGACACCTGCAGGCGCCTGTAGCTCAGTCGGATAGAGCACCCGCCTTCTAAGCGGGTTGTCGCAGGTTCGATTCCTGCCAGGCGCACAAAATTAGAGCAAAAAAGAACGACCAGGCTGGTTGGCCTGGTCGTTCTTTTTATTACCCTCGAGATTAGGAAGTTTTATCCGAGCTTTGCGATTGCTGCATCCGCGAACTTCTTTAGGTCTCCTGTGATCGCGATGAAGTCAGGAGCTAAATCAGTACATGCAGGTGAGATAACCAAGTTAGCCCACTGCTTGATTGCAGGTACGGCTGCCTTATCCTTGTAATCGCTATCACCAAGCATGTAGGTGATGATTCCAAGTGTGTATGCGCCAGCTTCCTTGGTTGCATAATTAAACTTGAAGATACCCTTGGCATCAACTGTTGAAGAAGCTAGGAATGCTGCTGTCGCATCACCCGTTGGTAGCGCAAAGTTTCCTGAAGCATTTCCTAGTGCCGTTGTCTTCAAGTTGTACTTTGTACCGTAAGAGACTTCAGCATAAGTAATTGAGTACTTGGTCTTTGCAGCCAATTGCGCAACACCTGTTGAAGAGTTAGCGCCAACAATGCGGCCAATATTTCCAGGTCCATTGATGTTGCCTGGGAATGCAGTTACGAATGTGTCGTTTTGTGGCTTTGTCCAAGTTGTTGGAGCAACGCCGCGTAGCCAAGCTGTGAAGTTACCTGAAGTTCCTGAACGATCCGAACGATAGATCACTGTGATTGGCTGGTTAGGAAGTGTGTAAGCAATGTTCTTCTTTGTGGTGCGAAGAACAACAGGGTTTCCACTCTTATCCTTAACGAGATCACCCTTCTTATCCTTCTTGTAAACAACCTGGTTCACTGAACGGTTGTTATCTTTTGCAATTGCAGGATCATTCCAGCGAGTAATTTCACCTGAGAAAATCTTTGCAGCTGTCTCTGGAGATAAGTAGAGCTGGCTCTTTGCTGGCAAGTTGTGGAGAAGGGCAATTGGAGCAGCTGCTGCTGGAATGTGTACAAGCGTTGGGCGCGCTGTTGAACCTGTGTGCGCTGTATCTGAGAACCAGATGTGTCCGAGTTGCTTATCAGAACCATCGCGGCCGGTACCTGAACCAGCAGCTGAGTATGTGAGTGAGTGACCTGTTGTCTTATTAAAAACTACTTTGCATTCTTCGATGAGTAGCGCTGGGAAGGATGCGCCTGTGCCTGTGAGATCTGTTGCTTGTGCCGCTGGTGCAAGGCCAACAACGAGGCCGACTGCAACTGCTACGACACCAAACTTCTTTGAGAGTTTCATTCTCTACCTTTCAGATACTTCCCGAGGTTGGGACTCACTTGTTGTGAGGGCTCGAAAGTACTGAAGGCGGGGGTCTAGATGGCTACGACTTGGTGAACAACAGTTGAACCTATCTCGAATATTTGAGGTAGAAATTAACCAAATCGACCGGTGACGTAATCCTCTGTGCGCTTATCTCGCGGACGGGAGAAGAGCTCATTTGTAGGAGCAACCTCGATCAATTCACCAGGACCACCATCTGAGAGCATGAAGGCTGAGTAATCAGATACGCGAGCCGCCTGCTGCATATTGTGGGTAACGATCACAATCGTCATGGTCTGTGAAAGTTCCGAGATGGTCTGCTCGATACGGAATGTTGATCCAGGATCGAGCGCAGAACAAGGCTCATCCATGAGCAAGACCTCTGGACGCACCGCTAGAGAACGCGCGATGCAGAGACGCTGCTGCTGGCCACCTGACAATGCGCTGGCATGCTCGCCAAGACGATCCTTAACTTCTTCCCACAAACCGGCACGAACGAGACACTCTTCGAGAAGGTCATCTGTGTTTGAAACTTTCAGTTGAGCCAACTTGATGCCCGATAGCACGTTCTGGCCAATTGTCATTGATGGGAATGGGTTTGGCTTCTGGAAAACCATTCCGATACGTAGACGAATCTTTGTTACATCTGTACCAGATGCATAAATATCTTTTCCGCCGAGGAGAACTTCTCCGGCAAGAGCTGCTGTTGGAATGAATTCATGCATGCGGTTGAGTGTGCGAAGGAATGTTGACTTACCGCATCCTGATGGACCGATCAGTGCAGTCACTGTGCCGGCAGCAAAATCTAGTGTGACATCCTTGAGCGCATGCTTGGCACCAAACCATGCATGTACTCCACGAGCCTCAAGACCAGAACCTAGCGGTGCTGTTCCAGGCTTCTTTGCTTCACGATGCGAAGCAACATCTGCTAGTGAGTGAGGTGTGGTCTCTGTCTTCATTTCCTTCTTCTCTCCTGGAGTTTGAACTGACTCATCGCGTCCCACATCATTGTTATCTGTCATCTGTCTACCGTTTCTGTGATCGCGACGAAATGTAGCGGGCAATTGTGAATAAGAAGAGGACCCAGAGTATGAGTACAAGGAGTCCTGCCCAAGTACGTTGTGACGATTCCTCTGTACCGCCAAGTTGGAATGACTTCCAAACGTAGTACGGAATAGATCCCATCGGCCCTGAGACAGGGTTGAAGTTGGTGGCTTCTCCGCCACCTGAGACCAAGAGAATCGGAGCTGTCTCGCCGATAACTCGAGCGATACCGAGAATGATTGCTGTTACCAAACCGCTCTTGACTGCAGGGACCACGACCATGGCAACTGTTCGCCATTGAGTCGCACCGAGTGCTAGTCCAGCTTCACGTAAATCATTTGGGATAAGTAGGAGAACTTCTTCTGCGGTTCTTGCGACCGTTGGGATCATGAGAATCGCTAAAGCCAGCGCTCCCATCAACCCAGTGCGCTCTCCGGTGACCGGGTAGATCAAGGCGGATAAAATAAATAGACCTGCAACAATCGACGGTACACCTGACATCGCTTGCACAAGGAAGCGAATTGGACGGGCAAATTTTCCATTGATTTCGGTTAAGTAGAGTGCGGTCAAAATTGAAATCGGCAATGTGAAGACGAGCGCAAGCCCCACCATGATTACGGTTCCCACAATTGCAGCAAGCATTCCGCCATTTTGGATTGGGTCGTTAACAGTAGCCTGCGCCATATCTTGGGTGAAGAGTCCCCAATGCATTCCGCGCCAACCCTTTACGACAACGGTTACCAAGATGCTGATGATGGGGATTACAGCAAGAGTAATTGCAAATCGAGAAAGGCTCGTCAACAAACTATCTTGCGCCGCAGGCTTACCTGCACGGCGGTACTCAGCGATAAATGAGACGACAGTCCACGAGATAAAGAATGCAATAAACCAACCGAGTTTTCCGTTTAGGCCAGTTGTGAAGAGCAGAACAATTGATGCAGCGAGTGAGATAAGGAAGTTGAGTACCTTCTGTCCACGCTCACGTGTTGTTGGTTCCCATGGCTTGCCTGGCTTGGCAACTGAAGTCGACTGACTGATTGTTGATGTCATTTAGCGACCCGTCTTTCCGAGGCTATTCACAAGGATATTCGCAATCGCGTTGATAAGGAGAGTGAGCAGGAAGAGCACTAAGCCGGCAGCCATTAGGGCGTTTACTTCTTCCCTATCGGCTTCGTTAACTTTCAGCAGGATCAGGGATGCAATGTTTCCACCGGAGCCAAAAAGAACTTGCCAGTTGACCTGATAAACAATATTCAAAACTGTATACACAGCAACGGTCTCACCCATCGCACGGCCAAGGCCGAGCATTGCACCGCCCACAATTCCACCGCGTCCAAAAGGAAGAACTACTGCGCGAATCATTGAGAATCGTGTTGCACCTAGCGCATACGCAGCTTGGATTCGATCAAGAGGTGTTTGTGAGAAAACTTCACGGGCAATTGAAGTTGTAATTGGAATAATCATGATAGCAAGAACAAGGCCGGCGATAAATGGCGAGCGCGTAAAGAATGGCGCTGGAACATCAAAGATAGGAATCCATCCAAGATATTTGTTAAGTAACTTTGCCCAATATTCAGCGCTTGGCATTAAGACTAAGAATCCCCAAAAACCAAAGAGAATTGATGGGAAGGCGGCCATCAAATCGATGAGTGCAATAAGAACATTTCTTGCTTTACGTCCAGAGTAAAACTCAAGAAAGAGTGCGCTAAAGACTGCAATCGGTACGCCAACGATCACAGCAACAAGCGCCGACAAGATTGTTCCGACCAACATTGCAGCTAAACCATAATCTTGCGAGATGATGTTTGATGTCTCGTCTTCGACTACATCCCAATTTGAATTGGTAATAAAGCCAAGACCTTCAACACGAATAACACCCAAGCCGCGGTATGCAAGGAATGCAAAGATCAATCCGAGGATGATCAGAGACGACATTCCACCCGCAGTAACGACTACGCGGAAAAGTTGGTCTGATCTGCGAGGCTTGGTAACTAGCTCGCGCGGGGCTGGGATCACAGTGTTGCTCACGCGGGAATCTTGTCGGTCATCGGAAGAGTAAGCGAGGCTACAAGGTGAACAGAAGGTGAACACATCTTGAATTCACGCTCGGTCGCCCTAACCCCCTAAACTGCTCGATATGGCTACCGAACTCCCCCATCTGATTTGGATTGATTGCGAGATGACGGGGCTTTCCCTAGAAAAAGACGTTCTTGTCGAGATCGCCGTCCTGGTTACCGACTCAGAGCTGAACGTCATCGGTGAAGGTGTCGATCTGGTGATCCAAGCAACCCCGGAGCAGTTGGCGGGAATGAATGAATTTGTCACCCAGATGCATACCGCTTCAGGTCTGATTACCGAGATCCCCGCAGGTATTACCGTGTCAGCGGCAGAGGATGCAATCCTGGCTTATCTCGAATCTGCAGGGACTGTCGCCGGAAAGTCACCTCTGGCTGGCAATTCCGTCTCGGTCGATCGCAACTTCATCGCCCGCGACATGTCACGGTTGAACGAGTACCTGCACTATCGCACCATCGATGTTTCAAGTATCAAAGAGTTAGCCCGTCGTTGGTACCCGAAGATCTACTTCGCAGCCCCAGCAAAGACTGGCAACCATCGTGCACTTGGCGATATTCAGGATTCGATCGAAGAACTCAAGTACTACCGCAGCAGCATCTTTATTGACGCACAAATTCAGGGGCAGAATCCACCTGCCGAGAAGGTAGACTAAGCCGGCACAGCACATGGTGGGCGTAGCTCAGCTGGTAGAGCACTCGGTTGTGGTCCGAGATGTCGCGGGTTCGAGCCCCGTCGCTTACCCCAAGTTTTCCCTTTACGAATTCCCGAGCACCACTCTAAAGAAAGTGCCATCCATATGATCTTCGATGTCGTTGTTGAAATTCCAGCAGGGTCACGCAATAAGTACGAAATCAATCACAACACCGGTGAAGTTCGTCTTGATCGCATGCTGTTTACGGCAACTCGCTTTCCTCACGATTATGGATTTGTAAAGAACACTCTTTCAAACGATGGCGACCCTCTTGATGCTCTCATCATGCTGGATGAACCAACATTCCCGGGGTGCGTTGTTTCTTGCCGAGTCATTGGAATGTTCCGAATGACTGATGAAAAAGGCGGCGATGACAAGCTTCTCTGCGTTGCAGCCGGAGATATTCGTAAATCAAATTTAAACGATCTTGCAGATGTGCCAATCTACGAACTAGATGAAATCAAGCACTTCTTCGAAGTTTACAAAACTCTCGAGCCAGGCAAAGAAGTACATGGTGGCGACTGGGTTGGACATGATGCTGCAGAGCTAGAAATTAACGCTTCATATAAGCGTTATCAAGATAGCCACTAATTCGGCAAAGTTTGGTTTGGGCAGGCGGCAAGAATTCGCGTCATCGCTTCTTTTTCTGGGGCTGTAACCCAGAGCGAATACTTTGCTTTCACCGCGATCTGCTGTGCAACATAGGAACACCTAAAACTCTTTAACGGTGGAAGCCACGTTGCGGCATCTCCATCGCCCTTCTGGGAATTCAGTCGCCCCTTGACTGCAAATAGATTCAACGGATCATTTGCGAAAGCAGTTCGCTGCATAAGCGTTAACTTGAAGGCTCCCGTCTGCCACGCATTCGATAGCGCAACCACATGATCAATCTGCACCTCCATGCTTGTGACATTGCCCCGCACGAAGTTGATCGTCTCCCCCGAATATCGATCCAACAAGACGCCGCTAAGGACAACGCATTCCCGAGTCTTGACCTTGAATTCGATATTTGTGAGATCTCGTTTCAACATATCGTTTCTTGTGTCACACCCATTGCGATCAACATCTGCCCATGCCTGTCCGAATTGCGAACGGGAGTAGCCCGTCTTTGCCGCTCGCCCCTTCACGGGTAGAGACGACAGAACAGATGTCGCAGTGACCTCAGTAGCTTCCGAAAATCTGATCGCCTGAGCAGGTGCTGCGATTCCAGAGACCGAAAATGCAGCCAAAAGACCTATGGCTAGCCTGATCTCCCACCGACTCATATCTCAATGATTACGCGTGGCAGGTGGCAAAACAAGGCCAATCGCACTGATAGGGTCTGCTCTGCATTCAAACGTTCCGGCGGATGGGTGCCCCGGGTTGTTAGCTCAGTTGGTAGAGCAGGTGACTCTTAATCACCGGGTCGGGGGTTCGAGTCCCTCACAACCCACTTAAGTAAGTAAGGTCGAGATCAGAACAATCTGCTAAATCTAGTAACCCTTAATTGTGATTACCTTGCTGTCCCCAAAAGGAATGACAGTATGGCGCGAGTCGAATCTAAGTTCGAGTACGGAGTTCCGACTAGTGATTGAG
>JBILXG010000094.1:0-3636 GCA_044369465.1 Candidatus Planktophila sp. | reverse complement strand
CTTCGCAGAAGCGCTGAGAGAACATGCTCCACATGTGAAGGTCATTGCTATTGATCCACCATCTGATTATCAGCGCGGGGGAGTCTCAAACTCATTTATGGAAGCAATCGTCGCTGCAGCGCAGTCGAGTGCAGTTGCGGGAGATACAGTTCTTCTCGCTCCATCCTGTGCCTCAATGGATCAGTTTATTTCCTACGCCGATCGTGGCGATCGTTTCGCTGATGCAGTACGAAAGGCTTTGAAATGAGTAAGGCACCTACAAAGAGCAAGTTACAGAGTCCAGCTGCTCCATTTTATGGACTTATCATTTCTACAGGACTGCTATCAGTCATTGGGCTGATTATGGTTTTCTCTGCCTCTTCAATCTATTCACTGGATACTAAAGGCTCATCTGTAGCAATCTTTATTCGCCAACTCATCTTCTTGGTGCTCTCGATTCCTATGGCGATCTTTCTCTCTCGCCTCTCTCTTGACCGTTGGAAGCAACTCGCCAAATTTGGATTAGTCATCTCAGTAGTTCTTCTACTCATTGTGCGAATTCCCGGAATCGGAAAATCAGTTAATGGAAATCAAAACTGGATCTCGCTAAAAGTTGTAGATGTCCAACCGAGTGAAATCGCTAAGTTTCTTCTGATTCTATGGGCATCACACTTATTGGCATCTCGCCTTAATGCTGGCTTCATAAGAATCAATGTCTTGGCGCTGATTGCCCCAGGATTTGTTGTGGCTAGCGCGCTTGTGATGTGGGGCCGCGATTTAGGTACTGCCTCAGTTCTCATGGCAATTCTTGGTGGATTGCTCTTTGTATCGGGAATTCCATTGCGACTCGTTGGAACACTGACAGCAACTGCCGCAGTGGCTATTGGGTTTTTTATTGCAACAACGCAATATCGCGCAGCACGCTGGAGCGTCTTTCTCAATCCCTTCGATCCTGCGCAATACAAGAATGAAGGATGGCAACCTGCTCATAGCCTCCTAGGTTTGGCAAGTGGTGGAATATTTGGTGTTGGTCTTGGTGGAAGTAGGCAGAAGTGGGGCAATCTTCCTGAAGCACACACCGACTTTATCTTTGCAGTCATTGGCGAAGAACTTGGTTTGCTTGGAACACTCTTTATTCTGGCGCTCTTGGGCACTCTAATTTACAGCTCGCTCCGAATTGCAATGCGATCAACTGATTCATTTACGCGCTTTGCATGTGCAGGAATCGGTACATGGATTGCAATTCAAACTGTACTCAACATTGGATCTGCAGTGAGCCTTCTTCCAGTTGTAGGTGTGACTCTGCCGCTGCTCTCATACGGTGGTTCTGCCCTCGTTGCCACCTACCTTGGTATCGCATTTATTGCTTCGAGTGCATTACGTGATCCTGAAATAAAGTTAGAAGTGAAGAATTTTGTCGCGCAAAGGCTCCATCGATAAATGAGATCACGAAAAATCGTATTTGCCGGCGGAGGGACTGCGGGACATATTCAGCCAGCTCTCGCAGTTGCGCGATTGTGGATGCAGCAAAATCCTTCAGACCAGATCATCTTCCTTGGAACATCATCTGGCTTAGAAACAAGACTGGTTCCCGAAGCTGGTTTTGAGCTGCAACTGATCACACGCGTCCGTGTGCCACGTTCGCTCTCACCAGATCTCTTTAAGGTTCCTAGTTCACTTCGTCGCTCCATAAGTGAGTCAAAGCAGATTCTTGAGGGCGCAGATCTGCTGATTGGCTTCGGAGGCTATGTCTGTGCGCCTGCCTACATTGCTGCTGGCTCACTTAAAGTCCCCATCGTGATTCACGAAGCAAATGCGGCACCTGGTTGGGCAAATCGACTTGGTGCACGTTACACAGATGCTCTTGCTACAGGTACGCCGGTGAGCGACGGCCCATTTGCACAAGCATTGATTACCGGACTACCTCTTCGGGATGACATCGCCTCATTACTCAGCGCTTATCGCAGCGCTGATGAGGCCAGCTGGAGTGAAATCAGAGTTAAAACGAAGAACGAGCTCGGGGTTAGGCCCGGAGATAAAGTGGTCTTGGTTTTTGGCGGATCGCAAGGTTCTCAAGCGATCAACAACGTTATTGATAGTGCACGTAGCAAGATCAATGATCGCTCGATCACAATTATTCATTCAGTGGGAACATCAAATGCCCTCCCAGCAAGTGATGAAAGATATTTTGCGTCTTCATACATTGAGGATATGGCCAGCGCATATCTCGCCGCCGACTTAGTTGTTGCCCGGAGTGGTGCCATTACCTGCTCAGAGGTAAGAGCACTTGGAAAATATGCGCTCTTTATCCCTTTGCCAATCGGAAACGGGGAGCAATCGGTAAATGCAGATCATCTCGTTGAGATGGGTCGTGCGCGAGTTCTCGATCAAAAATCATTCACTCCCACATGGTTACTGGATAACATGGACTCCATGTTGGCGCTCAGTGCTCAAATTAGTGATCGTCCAGATTTTGCCGACCTAGATGCAGCAGCAAAAATTTTAGCGTTGGCAGAATTTAAACTTGCAGCAAGTGAAAGATAAGCGATGACTCCAATGTCCCTCGAGCAATGGAGTGAAAAGCGCATTCACTTTATTGGAATCGCTGGTGCAGGAATGAGTGGATTGGCTCGCATCGCCCTTTCTCACGGACTTGCAGTCTCTGGAAGTGACTCAAAAGACTCATCCGTCGTCTTGGCACTTCGAGCCCTTGGCGCAGAGGTCCATATTGGCCACGACGCGGATCATCTTGCTGGCGTTGATATCGTGATTTACTCCAATGCCATTACGGCAAGCAATCCAGAGATTAAGCGAGCTCAGGAATTGGCTCTTCCGCTACTCACCCGCGCGCAAGCGCTTGCGATTCTCATGTCTGCAAGTAAGAGCCTTGCTGTGGCGGGAACGCATGGAAAGACAACGACATCTTCCATGCTCACAGTTGCACTTCAAGCCTGCGGCGTTGATCCATCGTTTGCGATAGGCGGAACACTTACCGCTTCGGGCTCCAATGCACATCGTGGCACAGGGGAGTACTTCGTAGCCGAGGCCGATGAATCCGATGGCTCTTTCTTGGAGTATCGCCCATTTAGCGCGATCGTTACAAATGTAGAACACGATCATGTTGATTTTTTCGCTACTGAAGAATCGGTGATGGAGATCTTCACTGAATTTGCACTATCAATTAGCACAGATGGCTTCTTCGTCTACTGCAAAGACGACTCTGGGGCGGCAAAGATTGCAGCAACGCAATTTGCGGCTACCAAAGTTTCTTACGGCTTAGATGAAAGCGCTGATCTTCTGATCGACAATGTAAAACTATTGCCAGGTGGATCAACAGCGCGGGCATTGTGGAAGGGAAGAGCGGTTGGAACAATTGAATTACGCGTTCCAGGTCATCACAATCTGCTCAACGCTGCAGCTGCCTTAGCTATGGGACTTTCGCTCGGCCAGCCCGCACCAGCACTACTTGAAGGTTTGGCCTCATTTCAAGGTGCAGGACGAAGGTTTGAACTTAAAGCTAGCGTTGCTGGCATTCGTGTGATTGATGATTACGGACATCATCCGACTGAAATTGATGTCACCCTCACTGCGGCCCGTCGATACGCCGGTGATGGTCGCGTACTCGTGATCTTTCAACCTCACCGCTTCTCCAGAACC
>JBILXG010000093.1:0-3673 GCA_044369465.1 Candidatus Planktophila sp. | reverse complement strand
ACCACGTCGAGTTTAAGGAAGGAAGAGAATAAATGGCTCGTTATACCGGAGCAGACTGCAAGCGTTGCCGTCGCGAAAAAGTAAAGCTCTTCCTCAAGGGCTCAAAGTGCGATGGACCAAAGTGTCCGATCGAATCACGTCCATATCCACCAGGACAGCATGGTCGTGGACGTTCAAAGGAATCTGAATACCTATTGCAGATGCGTGAGAAGCAGAAGTGCGCACGTATCTACGGTGTTCTTGAAAAGCAGTTCCGTGGCTACTACGAAGAGGCTAACCGCAAGCAGGGTAAGACTGGTGAAAACCTACTTATTCTTCTTGAGACACGTCTCGACAACGTCGTATTCCGTGCAGGCTTTGCAAAGAGCCGCGACATGGCACGTCAGTTGGTTCGTCACGGTCACTTCTTGGTCAACGGTAAGAAGGTAAACATTCCTTCATACCGCGTCTCTGCGATGGACATCATTGATGTTCTTCCAAAGTCACTTGACCTCACACCATTCATTGTTGCAAGTGCAGAACTTGGCGAGAAGTCAGTTCCAGCTTGGATGGAAGTTGTTGGTTCCAAGATGCGAATCATCATCCACGGTCTACCTGCTCGCGCAGTGATCGACACCCAAGTTCAAGAACAGCTCATCGTTGAGCTCTACAGCAAGTAATTTTTAAGACCCCAATCTAGGAAATCAAATAGTGGATTTCCGCGAGAAGAAAGAGGAGCAGCAGTGCTAATTGCACAACGTCCCACCCTCAGTGAAGAAGTAATCTCAGAGAACCGCTCACGATTCATCATTGAACCGCTTGAGCCAGGTTTTGGATACACACTCGGCAACTCAATGCGCCGTACATTGCTTTCATCTATTCCAGGTGCAGCAGTGACAAGCATTCGCGTCGCCGGTGCCCTCCACGAGTTCACCACTCTTGAAGGCGTCAAGGAAGACCTCACCGATATCGTGTTGAACATCAAGAACTTGGTGCTCTCAAGCGATAACGATGAGCCAAGCGTTGTCTACATTCGCAAGAAGGGTGCTGGCGCTGTAACTGGTGCTGACATTGCAGTCCCTGCAGGCGTTGAGGTTCATAACCCAACACTTCACATTGCAACCCTGAACGACAAGGCAAACCTTGAGATCGAACTTACTGTCGAGCGCGGACGTGGATACGTCACTGCTGTACAGAACAAGCAAGCTGGAGCTGAAATCGGCCGTATTCCAGTTGACTCAATCTATTCACCAGTACTTAAGGTGACATACAAGGTTGAAGCAACACGTGTTGAGCAGCGCACAGACTTCGATCGTCTCGTTGTTGACGTTGAGACAAAGCCTTCAATGAAGCCACGCGATGCAGTCGCATCAGCTGGTCGCACACTTGTTGAGCTCTTCGGTCTTGCACGCGAACTAAACCTTGATGCTGAAGGTATCGAGATGGGGCCATCCGTTATGGATGCAGCCTTGGCCGCAGATCTTGCTCTTCCAATCGAAGATCTCGATCTCACAGTTCGTTCATACAACTGCTTGAAGCGCGAAGGCATTCACACAGTAGGCGAGTTGGTTAACCGTTCAGAGGCTGATCTTCTCGACATCCGCAATTTTGGTTCAAAGTCCATCGATGAGGTCAAGGCAAAGCTTGTCTCAATGGGAATGTCTCTCAAGGACAGCCCAGCAGGATTTGATCCAACACAACATCAGAACTACAACGCATCAGATGAAGATTTTTCTGATGCAGATGCAAACTAAGAAGGAGAACAGACATGCCAAAGCCAACTAAGGGTCCTCGTTTGGGTTCAGGCCCATCACACGAGCGTCTAATCCTTCGTACACTTGCAGAGCAGTTGTTCGAGCATGGCAAGATCACAACAACTGAAGCAAAGGCGAAGCGTCTTCGTCCACTTGCAGAGAAGTTGATTACCTTCGCAAAGAAGGGCGATCTTCAGGCTCGTCGTGAAGTAATGGCACGCATCGCTAACAAGAGCGTTGTGCACACACTCTTCACAGCAATCGCACCAACATTTGCAAATCGCGAGGGTGGATACACACGTATCACCAAAGTCGGTCCACGTAAGGGCGATAACGCTCCTATGGCTGTGATCGAACTCGTAACAGATAAGTAATTCCTACGCCTTAACAGCGTAAATTCTTATGGCGCAACCCACTCTCTTTCCCGAGAGTGGGTTTCGTCGTTTACGGATAGATATTGCCTACGACGGCACTGCATTCTTTGGTTGGGCTACTCAACCTGATCGCCGCACCATTCAAGATCTCGTTGAAGAAGCAATCGCACGCATTTCGCGAAGTGATGTTGAGTCCGTTGTCGCCGGTCGAACCGATGCTGGCGTTCATGCAACTGGCCAAGTCATCCATGTAGATCTGCCAGATGCACTCTTCAGTGACGGTCTTTCCTATATCGATCTACGTTACAAGCTCAATCGGATCCTCGATGAAGATGTGCGCATCATGCAGATTAGTGATGCGCCAAGCGGATTTCACGCACGCTTTTCCGCGCTTCGGCGTATCTACACCTACAAGATTCTCGATGCCAACGAGGTAATTCCTCCACTATCTCGCTATGACGTCGCACCTTGGTATCGCCCACTTGATGCCGACCTTATGAACAAAGCCAGTGCGCTAGTAATGGGCCACCATGATTTTGCCGCATTCTGTAAATTTAAAGAGGGCGGAACAACGATTCGCACCTTAGAAAAATACCAATGGCACCGCGATGGAACAGGGCTACTTGTCGCAGAAGTTGTCGCAGATGCATTCTGCTATTCGATGGTTCGCAACCTAGTTGGCGCAGTTGTCTGTGTTGCAGATGGCCGTAAAGATCCTTCATGGATGGCAGAGTTATTGGCCAATAAAGAGCGCGTCAGTGATTCACTCGTATTTCCTGCTCGGGGCTTAAGCCTTACCCACGTTGATTACCCATCAGATCAAGAGTTGCTTGATCGAGCCAAAGTCACGATTGGAAAGCGCGGCGATGGGACACATTGATATTTCGGGCGTTGAGTACGCACTCTCCGACGGTCGAGTACTTCTCAATGATGTTTCATTCCGTGTTGGCGATGGAGCAAAGGTTGCGCTGATTGGTCCAAACGGATCTGGAAAGACGACGCTTATACGCATGATCTGCGGAGACATCTCTCCCGATGAAGGCACAGTCGCAATTACAGGTGGTCTTGGTGTGATGCGCCAATTCATTGGATCAGTCCGTGATGAGACAACGGTGCGTCAACTCCTTATTTCTGTTGCGCCGCCTCGTATTCGCGAGGCAGCTGCTCGAATTCATGAAACTGAAATCGCCATGAATGCAGATGCATCTGAGAAAAATCAGATGGCCTATGCGCAAGCAATTATTGATTGGGGAGATTGTGGCGGTTATGACTTCGAAGTTATCTGGGATAAATGCTGCACTGAAATGTTGGAGAAGAGTTTTGATGAAGTCTCTGATCGCCTAGTCAGTTCGTTATCTGGGGGAGAGCAGAAGAAGTTAGTTTTGCGCGCACTTCTTGAAGGACCGGAAGAGGTATTGCTGCTGGATGAACCAGATAACTATCTCGATGTTCCTTCTAAGCGTTGGCTGGAAAAGGTAATTGGTGAGACGAAGAAGTCTGTTCTCTTCATCAGCCACGATCGCGAACTCTTACAGAACACTGCAACGCGCATCGTCGCACTTGAAC
>JBILXG010000092.1:0-3677 GCA_044369465.1 Candidatus Planktophila sp. | reverse complement strand
CGAGAGGCGAGGCAAGGGACTGCAAATCCCTCTACACGGGTTCAAATCCCGTTTCCACCTCCACGAATTTTTAACCGAGAAATGAAGGGATGATCACCGTGGCTGATACCAACTCAGAACGTCCATGGGGTCGCTATGAAGTTCTCTCAACTTCAGATTTCCACCAGGTTAAAAACATTTATGTTCTACCTGGAAAGCGTCTCTCATACCAGCGTCACGAAAAGCGCGCAGAACATTGGTTCATCGTCACAGGCGATGCACGCATCACTTTGGATGGCGACAGCTTTGAAATGTCAGCAGGCGACTCGATTGATATTGAAATCGGAGTTGCACACAGGATCGAAAATATTGGTTCAGAAGAATTGATCTTCACTGAAGTTCAGACTGGTACCTATTTCGGCGAAGACGATATTGAGCGTATTGAGGATGATTTCGGCCGCTCATAACTTCATCTTTCGACAGATTTAGCTATATGGCTATACTTTCCCAACAACTTAATAAGGCCCAAAGATTCACACCGTACGGACGATTGGCTCAGCGGTAGAGCACCACATTGACATTGTGGGGGTCACTGGTTCGATCCCAGTATCGTCCACTTCTGAACAGGACTTATGCGTGTTGAGCGGTTAACGTCTATTAATTTTCCCTTGTTTTTGGTAAGTTTCGAATTAGATTCCTCGAGTTTAGGCAGGTTTGCTAGTTACCTCGTATAAGATCTTTATCATCGAACGATTCGGAGTCCGAGTAAGCCATGTTGAAAGAAAATAAAGTAATTCTCGGGGATGCTCACGAGCCAACCGTCATTGAATTTACAAGCTAACCCAATCTAAAAGGAGAAATTCGATGGAGCCAGAGCTAACTCCAGAAGCGCGTTCCATCGTCCGCGCCGAACTCTCCCGTCGCCGCTTCATTACTAGTACTGGTGCAGTGAGCGGTGCAATGTTGCTTGCGGCTTGCGGTTTAAAAGATACTGAGAGTGGAAGCGCAGACGCAACTCCCAGTGAACCCTGCATCTCGGCCGTAGATTGTGCCACTGTTGAAGTTGGAGAATATGAAATGGATCTAGAAGCATTTAAGCGTTTTGAGCGTCCAGTTCCGACTTGGTTTAGTGATGCAAAGTTTGGTGTCTTTATCCATTGGGGTGCGTACTCAGTACCAGCATGGGCAGAACCAACTAGAGAGCTTGGAACAGTTGTTGATAAAGAATGGATGGCTCATAACCCATATGCAGAGTGGTACTACAACACAATTCGTATTGAGGGTTCGCCTGCCCAGAAGCACCACAACGATGTCCATGGCGGTGCACCATATGATGATTTCTTAGATGAATGGAAGGCAAGTAAGTTCAATCCAGATGAGTGGGCAGCGCTCTTTGCAAACGCTGGTGCACAGTATGTGATTCCAACTACAAAGCATCACGATGGAATCACTCTTTGGGATGCGCCAGGAACCGGAACAAGAAACACCGTTGCGCGCGGTCCCCAGCGCGACCTCGTTGGCGCAATTGGAGATGCTGTTCGTAAGAAAGGTATCAAATTTGGTGTCTATTACTCAGGTGGCCTGGACTGGAGCGTTGGTGACTCCCCTCCAGTGACAACCGGCGAACAAGTGCAGGGTTTGCGTCCAAGCGATGCTGAATATGCAAGATATTGCTATGAGCACATCACAGATTTGATTAATCGCTACGAGCCAGATGTTCTATGGAACGATATTAATTGGCCAGACTCGGCAAAGCGCGAAGGTGAATATTCACTCGCAGCAATCTTTGATCAGTATTACAAGAGCGTCCCACGGGGTGTGATCAATGACCGTTGGGGAGTACCTCACTCTGATTACAAGACAAGTGAGTACCAAAATTCACTCGAAAACGAGAGTGGGGCCGCTTGGGAGAACTGTCGCGGTATTGGGCTCTCATTTGGTTATAACCAAATCGAAGATGAGAAGCACTACATGAGTGTCAACGCTGCTCAACATCACCTCATCGACATCGTCTCTCGTGGCGGAAATCTTCTGCTTAACGTTGGCCCAACAGCCGATGGCGAGATCCCAGCCTTCCAGCGCAAGGTTCTCAAAGGGATCGGTGCGTGGCTTAATGTAAACAAGAGCGCAATCTACTCCTCGCGTCCTGCTGATGATGTAAACCCTTCGGATTCTCCATGGGTTCGTTGGACAGCAAATAGCAAGAAGCGTTACGCAATCGTTGATGCAACAGGTTCTGTTGAGTTTGATGCGCCAGAGAGCGCCGTTGATATCAAGAGCGCAACAGTTCTTGGTGGTGGACCAATTGCTGTAACCCGCAGTGGCTCAAAGATTTCCATGACTATCGCAACGCCAAAGATCGAAGGACCAACTGTCGTAGCTTTCAACCAGTGAGACACGATTAACATTGTGGGGGTCACTGGTTCGATCCCAGTATCATCCACAATTAGTTGAAATTAGAACATAAAATATTGGTTTCTGAATCCACTCAAAATGCTGTCTATACCCGTCCATTGAAATAGTGGGATCTCAAAGTTAGGGTTATCGCTGTGTCGCAAATTCCGAATGATCCCCTAGAGCGCAAATACCGTGGCGAAAGTCCGATTCGCACTCTTTTAGCGCTCTTCGCTCCAGAGAAGAGAAATATCGGAATCTCCTCAATTTTTTACATCATGAAGCAATCCCCAGCATGGTTGTTTCCGTTAGTCACGGCAAATATGATCGACATCCTTGTTTATAAAAAACCACTATGGCAATTGTTTGCGAATGCAATTTTCATTGGCTTTCTCACTTTCCAAAATTGGCCTAGCCATATTCTTTTCGTTAAGTACTTAAGTCGAGCAAATCGCACAATCGAGGTCAAATTGCGCTCTGCGCTCGCCGCTCGTCTGCAACAACTTACAATTTCTTATCATCTACGTACCAGTGCTGGAATGCTGCAAACAAAAGTTTTACGTGATGTCGAGAATATTCAACAGATGATCGCACACCTTGGCGAAAGCGGTTGGGGTGCTATCAATATGTTAGTGATGTCTATCGTGATAACTTCATTCAAAGCTCCACAATTTTTACCTTTCTTTTTTATAGTTATTCCATTGGTGAGCGTTTTGATTATCAAGATGCGAAACTCCCTCAATGTTAAGAACAAAGAGTTCCGCGAGGAGATCGAAGTTATGTCATCCCGTGTAAATGAAATGACCACTCTTTTGCCAATCACTCGCGCTCATGGTTTAGAAGATGATGCCTTACGCCGTGTTGGAGAGACTTTTAGCAAAGTCCGATTCGCTGGAACTCGCTTGGATCTAGTTAACGCTAACTTTGGTTCTTTATCTTGGGTTATTTTTCAAATGGCAAACTTTTCTTGCTTAACTTTCGCTTGTTGGGCCTCATACACCGGAGCACTGAACATCACGCCGGGAGATGTTGTGATGCTCAGCGCATACTTCACCTCAATTGTTAACGCGATCATCGCTTTAACCAGCCTGGGAGCAATTATCAGCAAAGGCTTGCAATCAGTTCGCTCTCTCGGTGAAATTCTAGAATCCCCCGATCTAGAAGCAAATGAAGGAAAAACCCTTGTCTCTGAAGTTTCTGGTGAAATCATCTTTCACAATGTTTCATATAAATACCCTGGTAGCGACAAAGAGGCTGTATCTAATCTAGATCTCATAGTCCCAGCGGGAGAAACCATTGCACTC
>JBILXG010000091.1:0-3698 GCA_044369465.1 Candidatus Planktophila sp. | reverse complement strand
ACTTTTTCGATCCGCATCAGCCTCGAGCAATCTCAGTCGATCTTGTCTGATCCTGCGATCGGTCTTGATTGGACTCGCGTCGTACACGGTGATCAGAAATTTGAAATTTTTTTGCCCATTAAAGGCGGAGATACATTCTCCTGCTCTTCAACGATCGAAAGTTATCGCGTAGCAGCAGGAAACGAGATCGTCACCGTCAGATCAGATCTCAAATCTGGATCTGAGATTGCGCTCTCTTCTTGGTCAACTCTGGTTGTGCGCGCATGATTGAAGTCGGAGCTGTTCTTCCAGAACGGGTGTTCACCATTAACCGCGGATTGCTCAAGGCATATGCAGATGCAAGTGGAGATCAGAATCCCATCCACCAGAATGAAGAGTTCGCTCTCTCTGTTGGTCTTCCGAATGTGATTGCTCATGGGATGTTGACGATGGCCCTAGTTGGAAAATTTGTTACAGATTGGGCGGGCGGATCAGCCAAGGTGACACATTACGGCGCTCGCTTTATTAAGCCAGTGATTGTTCCAGCCGATACAGATGTAGATCTCACGGTGTCAGCGACTGTCAGTGCTATGGATGAGAGCTCAGTAACGTTGGATTTAACCGCAACATCTGCTGGCGTAAAGGTTTTAGGAATGGCTAAGGCGGTTGTGAAGAAGTGAGCGCCCCTGATTCAGTAAAGGCGCTGGCAGATGCTCGCATGGATGCACGTGCAGCTAAAGATTTTGCGCTAGCCGATAAGTATCGAAATGAGTTACTGCAGGCAGGCTTTGAAGTTGTAGATGTTGCAGGCGGTTATGAGTTAAAGCCAAAGAAGCCGTACATCACCCTCGCATACCCACGCGATATTCGCCCTATTGATCTGGGCAAAGAAGTCACAGTTGGTTTGATCGTTGAGGGATTTACAGAAGATGCCTTGGAAACCGTTAAGGGGATTAAGGCCAACAGTGATTGCGGTGTTGCCATTATTGCAATCGGTGATGCAGGGGCATTATTCGAAGAGATAGATAAGCGAACATATTTAGTCTCAGTTAACCCAGGTGCTGCTTGGGGAGATTGCGCAAATGTTTTTCTGGAGAAAGTTGAGAGTAAGTATGTAATTGTTATGGATCCCTCTACACGATTTACTGGAGATGCTATTTCTCCAGTAGTTGCTGAGCTCGAAAAAGGCGAATATGTAGCTGTTGGATGGCACGGGGGATTGATCAATACTGAAGATGAATGGCGAAGTGTTGATGACAGAGGCTCTGGCGAAGTAGATGTCCTCTTCTCCTACTTCATGGCATTTAACCGTGCAGCGATGATCGAAGTAGGTGGATTTAGTCCTCGCGCTCTCTATTATCGAAATGCAGATATCGAATACTCACTCAAGATCCGCCAAGCAGGTGGAAGGTTGCTGCAGATGGAGCTTCCGCTCATGCAAGATCGTCACCACGGTTATCACGATGTTGATCCTGAATACCGCGATCTGCAATCTAAGAAGAATTACGACCGTATCTTGGATAAGTACAGAGGCAAGAGCGCAATTTTGTCTCCGCGCAGGTAATCTTTCTACATGACCGAGTTATCCAAGTACACCAGCCTTCGTGTGGGTGGCCCGGCTACAAAGATTGTTCACGTTTCTACTGAGGCGCAAATTATTGCCGCCATTGAAGAAGCTGGTGACACCCCAATCTTGATCATGGGTGGCGGCACCAATGTGCTTATTGCCGATAAAGGTTTTAATGGAACCGTTATTCGAATCTCAAATAATTCTGTGCAAGCCGAAGTTGATGCTTGTAGCGGTGCAACCCTGACTATTGGCGCAGGCGAAGATTGGGACTTATTCGTCCAAACCACAATCAATAGTGGCTTTGCCGGTCTTGAAACTTTAAGTGGAATTCCTGGCACAGTCGGTGCAGCACCGATCCAAAACATTGGCGCATACGGCCACGAAGTTTCAGAATTCATTACACGAGTGCGTACCTATGACCGCCAAGAGAAAGCGCTCAAGACCTTTACAAATAGTGAGTGTGAGTTTTCATATCGCAACTCTTATTTCAAGGCGCATCCTGGTCGTTACGTTGTTTTAGAGGTCCAGTTCCAGATTCGTATTGGTGAAGAGAGTGATCCAATTACTTATCTAGAACTCGCTAGAAAATTAGGCGTACAACTTGGCGATAAGGCACCTGTGGTGGCAACACGTGAGGCGGTTCTAGAACTTCGTGCAAGTAAGGGAATGTTGTTATCGGCCGACGATCACGATTCTTGGTCTGCTGGATCTTTTTTTACCAATCCGATTGTTTCTCAGCAAGAAGCAGATGCGCTGCCTGATGCCGCGCCAAAGTGGCCGCTTATTGATGGGCGAGTAAAGATTTCAGCTGCATGGCTTATTGAGAATGCAGGGATGCATAAAGGTGATGAAGTTGGCGGTGCCAGAATTTCGACAAAGCACGTCTTGGCGCTGACCAATGCGGGGGATGCAACAGCTTCGGATATTGCCGAACTAGCTAAGCGCGCACGAGATCACGTGAAAGAGAAGTTTGGAATAACTCTTGAAGCAGAGGTAAATCTTGTTGGAGTAGAGATTTAACCTTCTGTAAGTAGCTTCTTGATTCGGCCAATTCCCTCGACGATATCTTCATCGCTTGTGGCATATGAAAAACGTAGATATCCAGATGGACCAAAAGCTTCACCAGGTACAGCAGCAACTTCAACCTCTTCAAGAATAAGCGTTGCTAGCTCTGCTGAAGTTTGTGGAGTTTTGCCGCGAATAGTTTTACCAAGTACACCCTTTACTGATGGATATACATAGAAAGCACCTTGTGGAACAGGGCAGACAAAACCTGGAATCTCGTTGAGAAGATCAACAATAAGTTTGCGGCGACGATTAAAGGCAACGCCCATCTCGTGAACTGCAGTGAGATCTCCGGTAAGGGCTGCAATAGCTGCACGCTGTGAAACGTTAGAGACATTTGAGGTGAGGTGAGATTGCAAGTTTGTTGCGGCCTTGATGACATCCTTAGGACCGATCATCCAACCTACGCGCCAGCCTGTCATCGCATATGTCTTTGCTACACCGTTAATGATGATGCAGGTATCTGCTAGCGCAGGAACAAGTACAGGTAATGAAGGTGCTGTCGCGCCGTCGTATAAAAGATGCTCATAAATCTCATCGGAGATAATCCAAATGTTATTTGCAACTGCCCACTCAGCGATCGCCTTAGCTTGCTCTGGTGTGTAGACAGATCCAGTTGGATTTGATGGTGAACAGAAGAGAAGCGCCTTTGTCTTTGGTGTGCGCGCTGCCTCAAGCTGTTCAACTGTTACTAAATAATTCTGAGTCTCATCTGCGAAAATTTCGACTGCAACGCCGCCAGCAAGCTGAATACATTCAGGGTATGTAGTCCAATAAGGAGATGGCAATAAAACTTCATCACCTGGATCAATGATTGTTGCAAACGCTTGATAAACCGCTTGCTTGCCACCGTTAGTGACAAGAACTTGATCTGCAGTAATTTCAAAATTCGAATCGCGCTTTGTTTTATTCACGATCGCTTCACGAAGTTCTGGAAGTCCTGGAGTTGGTGAGTATCTGTGGTTTGCGGGAACTTTTGCTGCTGCGACTGCAGATTCGACGATGTAATCAGGGGTGGGAAAATCTGGTTCGCCGGCTCCGAAACCAATGACGGGGCGACCGGCAGCCTTGAGAGCTTTGGCTT
>JBILXG010000090.1:0-3710 GCA_044369465.1 Candidatus Planktophila sp. | reverse complement strand
CCCTAATCTACCTTGTAATGCGAATAGGTTCCTGCCCACGAGCAATCAGACGCTCAAAATGAATCTCGCGCTTTTCACTAAATCGCTGCGCATCCGCGCTTGCCGACTTTATAAAGGCGGCCAGCTCTTCACGTGCGACGAGACCATCACCAGAGAGATCTGTACGTTCAAAGACATTCCACGCACGTAAGACTGGGGCGATAACTTCATCAAGGTGCTGCTGTAGATCGTAAATTCCAGCCAGTGCAATCTGAACCGCCTTGCGTCCAAAGCCGGGCATATTTGCTCCTGGCATGTCAAAGTTTGTAACAACATCTGCGATAGCTCTCATCGCAGCATTCGGCTCGAGTTCAAGGGCTGTGCCCAACAAGTTGCGATAGAAAATCATGTGTAGGTTTTCATCAAGTGCCACTCGCTGCATCATCGACTCGGCAATCGGATCATTTGAAAGCTTGCCTGTATTGCGATGTGAAATACGAGTCGCTAACTCTTGAAAGGAAACATAGGCAACGGTGTGCAACATGTCGTTCTCGTACGGTGTCTGATATCCCAAAGACATATGTGCCATTCGAAGATCTTCAAGCTCATATGGATCTACTCCACGAGTTGCCATGAGGTAATCGCGAATTACGATGCTGTGTCGAGCCTCTTCGGCAGTCCAACGTTCAATCCAATTACCCCATGCACCGTCGCGACCCATCGAGATTGCGATCTCAGTGTGATAGCTAGGTAAGTTATCTTCGGTAAGAAGATTGAGAACAAGTGAATCTTGTGCAACTGGTGTCAATCGAGAATCTTTAGCTTCCCACGCATCGCCGTTGAGCGGCCCCGCGAAGTCACGTCCCTCCGACCATGGGACATACTCGTGTGGATACCAGTTCTTCTGAACACTTAAATGGCGATTGAGTTCGACCTCGACTGCTGGTTCTAAATCGCGAATTAGTCGCGATTGGATCGCTGCCGAATCGTAAGTCATGCCCTCAACGCTACGGCAGAGGGTGTGTTACTCACTAGTTACTATTCGTGTCTTTTCTCGTCTGCGCCTGTGATGCGCGCCATGAAGCGATTGCTCCGTGGTTTCCGCTGAGCAAAATGGGTGGGACTTCTAAACCTCTCCACTCTTGTGGGCGTGTGAAATTCGGATATTCAAGATAACCCTCTTCATTGTGTGATTCTTCAGCCAGAGAGAGCGGATTGCCAAGGACACCAGGAATCAGACGAGTGATTGCTTCAATCATCACCATAGATGCAACCTCACCCCCTCCAAGTACATAATCTCCAATTGATACTTCACGCACCTGGATATTTCGCTTTTGATATTCAGGTTGGCTGTAATGAATTCGCACTCTGTCGTCGATTCCCTCGTAACGCCCACAAGCGAAAATCAGATGTGGCGCACGTGAGAGTTCTTCTGCCATCTCTTGGTTAAAGCGTCGCCCTGCTGGAGTTAAGACAATTAAAAGTGCTCCATCATCAATGACTGAATCGATCGCCTTTCCCCATACATCTGCCAACATCACCATTCCAGCACCACCACCGTAGGGTGCATCATCAACAGTGTGGTGAGTATCTGAAGTCTGCGCACGAAGGTCGTGAACATTGATCGAAAGTAAGCCTCCGTCTTGCGCCTTACCTAATAGAGAAAGTTGCAAGGGTGCAAAGTAGTCAGGAAAGATCGTGATTGCATCAATTCTCATGACATCTGCCCATCGATAATTGGTGGAATAACCGTAAGTCTTTTGCCCGCGATATCGACAACAGGGACAAGTGCACGCACGAATGGAATCAGTACTTCCCCACTCTCACCCTTGATAACAAGAACATCTTGGCCGGGAAGATTAAGGACTTCACTTACCTCCCCCACGGTGCTGCCATCTTCAAGCTCTGCTCGACAACCGATGAGTTGGAGAACGTGATAATCATCTTCGTCTTCACCTGGTGCATTGATATCAACGTCGGCATAGAGAAGAACGTCGCGCAATTTCTCAATCGCATTTCGGTCTGAGTACCCTACAAATGCCAGGAGAAGAATTCCATTATGAACTCGTACCGAATCAACTACGAGAGTTCCATTGTTGTCTGTCTCCAGAGTTGCCCCAAGAGCAAAACGGGACGCCGCATCATCTGTACGAACTTCGATTGTCGCTTCACCCAAGATTCCATGGGCACGACCAATGCGCCCAACATTTAGGCGCATGACATAAGTTTTCTTAACGAGCCTCGTCAGTATCGATGAGATCAACGCGAACGCTACGTCCAGCAAGAGCGCTTACAACTGTGCGAAGCGCCTTTGCTGTACGACCGTTACGACCAATGACCTTACCGATATCTTCAGGATTAACACGAACTTCGAGAGTTGTTCCTCGACGATGTGTCTTCTCCTTGACGTTAACATCCTCAGGATTATCTACAATCCCCTTAACGAGATGCTCGAGCGCTTCGTCAATCATGCTTACTCTGCAGCCTTTTCTTCAGTTGCTTCAACCACAACTTCTGTTTCCACAACTTCAGCTGGAACCTCTGCCACCTCAGCGACAGCTTCTGGCTCGGATGCTTCTACAACTGGAGCTTCTTCAACGACTGGGTTTGCCTTTGCAGCAAGTTTTTCCTGTGCCTTCTTCTTTAGAGTTGTTGCGCCTTCTTTTGGCTCATCCATTGCAGATTTAACTGCAGCTTCATATGCAACGCTCTTGTGTGGCTTTGGAGCAGCAACACGAAGTGTTCCTTCAGTTCCTGGAAGACCCTTGAACTTTTGCCAATCTCCTGTGACCTTAAGAATTGCCTCTACAGCCTCAGATGGTTGTGCGCCAACGCCTAACCAGTAGAGAGCGCGCTCTGAGTTCACTTCAATAATTGATGGCTCTTGCCCTGGAACGTAGCGACCAATTTCTTCAATTGATAGACCGTTACGTGCCTTGCGTGAGTCGGTAACAACGATGCGATAGAACGGTGTGCGAATCTTGCCCATGCGCATTAAACGAATTTTTGTAGCCAAAGCAGTGGTGCTCCTAAATAAATGTGTTCAATCTCGTAGCCGTAGCGGGGTGCCCAGCGCAAAGATCCAACGATGGATGTGGATGTTTCGGGGGTAGAGGGCCCCGTCACAGGAGGCCAATCTTGCCATGTGAGCCTCTCGATCCAAAATCAAGAGCTCTCTTCAGCCGCTCTCTTGGCTGGATTTCCCGAACGTGACTTCTTTTTCGCAGGCGGAGCGGCCTTCTTTGGCATTGCTGGCATCGCAGGCATCCCAGGCGGAAGGGCCATTCCGGCAGGCATGCCCCCGCCATTTCGCATCTGCTTCATCATCTTCTGTGCAGCGGAGAACTTGTCAACAAGAGCGTTCACTTCTTGAACTTTTCGCCCTGAACCCGCTGCAATGCGCGCACGTCGTGAACCGTTAAGAATCTTCGGTTCCATCCGTTCTTTCGGTGTCATTGATTGAACAATTGCTTTGGTCCGAACAATCTCGCTTTCATCAAAGTTATCAATCTGTTTCTTCATCGCACCAGCACCAGGCAGCATGCTTAATAACTTACCCATCGAACCCATCTTCGACATTGCCTCTAGTTGTTCAAGGAAATCCACTAAGGTGAAATCTTCTCCCTTGATGAATTTCTCTTCCATCTTGGCTGAAGATTCACCGTCAAGGGCCTTCTTTGCTTGCTCGGCAAGAGTTGCGACATCCCCCATTCCAAGAATGCGCGATGCCA
>JBILXG010000089.1:0-3718 GCA_044369465.1 Candidatus Planktophila sp. | reverse complement strand
AGTAGTAAGAAGTACTTGCGAGGAGAGAATCGAATGAGCAGTAAAAGCTTCGTTGTATCGAGCGATCAACAGACCTTGACCTACTGAGGCTGCCGCCTGCTGGGTTGGCAGATCTTTTGGACGAGTGGTCAGCTTGAGAGGTGCCAAGCCGGCGGCAATTGCACCGGAGGAGACCAGTGCGACTTCAGCACCACGAGACTTTAGCGTTGCAATTACGCTCACGATTTTCTCTACGGATGCCGAATCAAGTGCAGAGCCTGCACTTCCAGTCAGGGAGGAAGAACCAATCTTGATGACAATGCGCTTTGCAGAAATTACAGCGTTGCGATCCATCTGGTTACCCCTTTCCGTCGCCTTCTTTAACTTCTTTGCCGTCAATCACTTGAATAACTTGTGGTGAATGAGGATCTTCCACGTTGTACTCCCACTGCTTTGCAATCTCTTCATCACTGAGCACATCAATCTCACGCTCAGTGACAACCCATGTCGATTCTAAACGTGAATCTTCGCCACGACGGTGAAGGTGGCCTGCGAGCTGTTCGGCACCGGCCTCAATAGTTGGCTCCCAATCAAAGATGATCTCGTTATCGCCATCACCGATTCGAACTTCACTTCCGGCAACTGCACCCTTTTTGTAGAGCTCTTTCTCGACGCCAAGTTGCGCAAGACGATCAGCCAAGTAACCAATTGCTTCAGCATTCTTAAAGTTTGTCTGGCGGACCCAACGCTCCACCTTTTTGCCGCGAACAGTAAATGAACCGTCTGCATTTGCGCGCACGCTAAAGCCTGAATCATCGACAGGAGTAGGACGCAAGATGATGCGAGTGCGCTCCTCGGTTGCTGCTTCGGCGCGAGCTTTATGAACTAAGCGACCCATTGCATAGGTGAGTTCTTGTAAACCTTCACGGCTTGCTGCTGAAACTTTATAGACGTCATAGCCCTTATCGCGAAGTGTCTGCTCGACCATATCGGCCATGGCAGAACCATCAGGAAGATCGATCTTGTTCAGTGCAACAATGCGTACGCGATCTTCAAGACCACCGTAGAGTGCAAGTTCTTCCTCAATAATTTCAAGGTCAATGACAGGATTTCGATCCGTCTCTAACGTTCCACAATCAAGGACATGGACAAGTGCGACGCAACGTTCAACGTGGCGCAAGAATTCAAGGCCTAAGCCTTTTCCTTGCGATGCTCCTGGAATAAGTCCTGGAACATCGGCAACAGTAAAGCGAGTCTCACCAGCTTGAACTACGCCAAGGTTTGGTACCAATGTAGTAAATGGATAATCAGCGATCTTTGGACGCGCTGCAGAGATTGCAGCGATAAGAGAAGACTTACCCGCGCTTGGAAAACCAACGAGTGCGATATCGGCTACTGACTTTAATTCAAGATAGAGAGTGCGCGCCTCACCTGGTTCTCCAAGGAGTGCAAATCCTGGCGCACGGCGCTTTGAAGAAGATAACGCTAAGTTTCCAAGTCCACCATGGCCACCTTGAGCAGCCATAAATGTTGTACCGATTCCAACTAAATCTGCAAGTAGATTGCCTTCTTTGTCGTAGACAACAGTTCCGTTTGGAACAGGCAAGATGAGGTCTTCACCAAAGTGACCATCTTTGCGATCACCATATCCTTGGTGACCAGAAGTTGCTTTGCGATGTGGTGAGTGATGGAAATCTAGGAGTGTTGTCACACTTGAATCAACAACGAGAATGACATCGCCACCGCGGCCACCGTTGCCACCATCAGGACCACCAAGTGGTTTAAATTTTTCGCGCTTAACCGAGACGCAGCCATCTCCACCACTACCTGCAGTCGCGAAAAGAGTTACGCGGTCCACAAAAGTTGTCATCGCTTATCCCCTTTCCACTAGTGAGTTAAAACTTTTCTGAGCAATAAAAAAGCGGACACGCATGGATGCGGCCCGCTCTTTTAAGAGAAACCTTTTTACGCTACCGGAACTACATTCACTACACGGCGACCGCGAGCGCGACCGAACTCAACAGCTCCTGCAGCGAGTGCAAAAAGTGTGTCGTCCTTACCGCGTCCTACGTTCTTGCCTGGGTGAAAGTGTGTACCGCGCTGACGGACCAAGATCTCGCCTGCGTTAACTTCTTGTCCACCGAAGCGCTTGATGCCAAGGTACTGTGGATTGGAATCGCGACCGTTTCGTGTCGAGGAGACACCCTTCTTACTTGCCATTTATTGCGCCCCTTTTACTTAACGCCGCTAATTGCGGTGATCTTGACTCGAGTGTGTTGTGCACGAAAACCTTGACGACGGCGGTAACCGGTCTTGTTCATGTAACGAAGGATGTCGATCTTTGGACCCTTTACTTCGTCGATAATTTCGCCTGTCACCTTTACAGATGCGAGCGCCTTTGGATCTGTAGTAACGGTTGTACCGTCAACGACGAGAACAGCTGGGAATGAAACTGATGATCCCGCAGCAGAGTCGATGCGATCGACTGTGATGGTCTCGCCAACAGTTACCTTCTCTTGGCGTCCGCCAGCCTTCACGATTGCGTACACGTTATTACTCCAGTTCAGTTAAGCCTTGCTACGGGCCTGAGGGCTCGTATCGGGCAGGGGTCTAGGGTACGGAGTTCGTACGTCTAGGGTCAAATCGGGCTTTTATGCTCCAGGTGTGATGACCCCGGTTGAGGCAGCACGGCGACGGCGACGGCCCTTGGGGGCAGCCCCAGTTTCGCTATCACTTGCCGCGGGAGTCTCATCGTTGAGGACTTCTCGGAATTCATGCTCTGTGGCCGACTCTTCTTCAACATCTGGATGATGTGCAGTCTGTGAGTTGACCTGAGGTGTTGGAGCTTTGATCTTCACTGGATCCATATGGATATGAATTCCGCGACCAGAACATGCATCACATGTAGTGGAGAACGCTTCGATCAAACCTTGTCCCACACGCTTACGTGTCATCTGAACCAGTCCCAGAGAAGTTACTTCTGCAACTTGATGCTTGGTGCGATCGCGACCAAGACACTCAATAAGGCGACGTAATACTGCCTCGCGGTTAGATTCAAGAACCATATCGATAAAGTCGATAACGATAATTCCACCTAGGTCGCGCAGGCGAAGTTGGCGTGCAATTTCTTCGGCTGCTTCAAGGTTATTTTTAGTAACCGTCTCTTCGAGGTTTCCACCCTTACCGATGAATTTACCCGTGTTCACATCGATAACAATCATCGCTTCTGTACGATCGATAACAAGCGATCCACCTGATGGCAGATACACCTTGCGATCAAATGCTTTAGCGAGTTGTTCTTCTACTCGGTAATCTGCAAAGAGATCACCTGTACCTGTGTATTTTTCAATCTTTGTGACAAGTTCTGGCGCAATTGAACCGAGGTAGTCGTTAATCTCATCAAATGCTTCATTGCCTTGGATGATCAGTGTGCGGAAATCTTCATTGAAGATATCGCGGATAACACGGACGGCCAGATCTGGCTCTGAGAGCAAGACAGCCGGTGCGTGGAAGTTTGGATTCTCCGACTTGGCGTAAATGTCATCCCATTGCGCCTTAAGTCGTGCGACATCATTGGTGAGCTCTTCTTCAGATACACCCTCTGCTGCCGTGCGAACAATGACGCCAGCTTCTTCTGGGATGAGATTCTTTAAAATTGCCTTCAAACGTGTTCGCTCTGATTCAGGTAGGCGCTTTGAAATACCGCTCATGCCACCGCCAGGGACGTAGACAACGTAAC
>JBILXG010000088.1:0-3721 GCA_044369465.1 Candidatus Planktophila sp. | reverse complement strand
ATCTTTCAACAATTATCCTGACAATGTTTGATGGACGTACACGCCTTGCAAATGATGTTGCAGCAAATGTTCGATCACACTTTCCAAACGAACTTATTGATATTCCTATCCCTCGCGCGGTACGTGTATCTGAAGCGCCTTCCTATAGCCAAACAGTAATGACATATGACCCGCTCTCACCAGGAGCAATTGCATATATGCAAGTTGCGCGAGAGATCGCAGAGCGCGGTAAAGCTAAAGATGAGAACTTTGATTCAAATGTTGTCAGCATTCATTACAAGAAAGATGGAGAGAGCGCATGAGTGCAAAACGCGGGGGACTCGGAACAAATTTAGATTCTCTAATCCCAACTTCACTCACTGTGGGAGATACCGAAGTTGCACAACAGAATGAAGTTCCTATCTCTTCTATCTCTCCAAACCCACGCCAACCACGTACAGTCTTTGATGAAGATGCACTCAATGAATTAATCGCATCAATTAAAGAGATTGGAATACTGCAACCTCCTGTAGTTCGTAAAGTTTCAAAAGGTCGCTACGAGTTGATTATGGGCGAGCGCCGCTTCCGCGCCGCTAAAGCCGCGGGACTTAAATCTATCCCTGTCATTATTCGTCAAACACCAGATAATGAATTACTTCGCGAAGCTCTCATTGAAAATATTCACAGAAGCCAACTCAACCCACTAGAAGAAGCCGCTGCATACGCTGGCTTGCTTTCAGATTTTGGTTGCACACATGATGAGTTAGCAGTGAAATTGGGAAGATCACGTCCTCTCATTTCAAACATGTTGCGCCTACTTAACCTTCCACCAACTGTGCAACGCAAAGTTGCTGCAGGAGTTATTTCAGCAGGACATGCTCGTGCGCTATTGGGATTAAGTGATGAGAAAGAGATTGAAAAGCTTGCCAATAGAATCGTTGCCGAAGGTTTAAGTGTTCGCGCAACAGAAGAGATTGTGGCAACTGCAGCCCCCGCCAAGAAGAGCGCTAAAGCCAAAACAAAGGTAGGAATCTCAGGAACGGCCCTTGCTAGCGCTGAACTTTTGAGTGATTACTTAGATACACGCGTCACCATCGAACAAGGTAAAGGCAAAGGAAAGATCACTATCGAATTCGCTGGAAGTGAAGATCTCCAGCGCATCGTCGATCTCATCGAAGGTTAATTAAGCGCCGTACCTCGACGCGACATCTCCTGCTTTACAACCTGGCCTAACGCCTTCACGCCTTCACGAATACGTTCTGGTGTTGGATGGCAATATGAAAGTCGCATCGACCATGATCCAAATCCATCTGCGTAAAAGGCTGTTCCCGGAACATAGGCAACCTTGGCAACAATCGCCTTTGGCATCATCGCTTTAGTATCAATTTCAGGTGGGAGATTGACCCAAACATAAAAACCGCCGCCGGGCTTAGTCCAGGAAGCTTCTGACGGGAAGTACTCAGCAAGTGATTCCAACATCGCATCGCGGCGGACTTTATAAACCTCACAGAAACTTGCAATCTGATCACGCCATGGTTGGTGGGTGAGGTAGTTAGCAATTGTTAACTGTGTGAAATTTGACGGGCAGAGAATGGAAGATTCTGATGCAATAACTAGTTTATCTTTCAGTGATTGCGGAACAAGAGCCCAGCCAATACGTAGCCCTGATGCAATTGTCTTTGAAAACGATCCAAGATAGATGACATTTTCAGAATCTTCAGCACGCATCGCATTTGGCGATGGGCGATCAAAACCAAGAAGTCCATATGGGTTATCTTCAACAACAAAGATGCCTTCTTCGCGGCAGATTGCGAGAATTTCTGTGCGTCGCTCTGCAGGCAGAAGCACACCTGTTGGGTTCTGATAATTCGGGATGAGATAAAGGAACTTAATTTTGCGGCCTGCTGCGCGAGTGACTTTGATGGCATCACGAAGTGATTGCGGAACCATCCCATCTTGATCCATCTCAACATGGACAACAGCTGCCTCATATTGGCGGAATGTTCCCAGTGCACCCACATAAGAAGGCGCTTCAACTAAAACAACATCACCTGGATCGATAAAGATACGAGAAATCAAATCCAACGCCTGTTGTGAACCAGTAGTCACCACAATGTCATCAGGGTTAGCGCGAATTCCTTCAAGTGCCATCACGTCGCAAATTAATTCGCGAAGTTTAGGATGACCTTGTCCGCTGCCATATTGCAGCGCTTCTGCGCCATTGGTAAGAATTAATTCATTAACAACGTTTGCCATCATATCCATCGGTAGCGCGGAGAGATTTGGCATTCCACCTGCAAGAGAAACAATCTCTGGACGTGAGGCAACCGCAAAGAGTGAACGAATCTCACTCGGGAGCATTCCGGCGGCGCGAGCAGCAAAGCGTTCTTCAAGCTTTTGCGGAGCACCTGTATGGAATCGCGTATTCACCTCAGACATAGGGAGAAGTCTCCCACATTGCCTAGAGTGCTGGGGTAATTAATTAGCGGCGAATACCAGCGCTACGAAGATCCGAAATGCGCAAAGTACCTGTCTTGGCATCATCTTCTGCCGCTAAGTAAAGGCGTTGAATCGCGATAATGAAGGCTTCGGCTACTGCATCACGAAATTCCGGGCTAGCCAAATTTTTTGCATCTTGCGCATTACTTAAGTAGCCACAATCAACGCGGACAGAGGGTGCTTTTGTAAGGCGGAGTACATCCCATGTCTTTGCATGTGTTCGACAGTTGAGAAGATTTGTACGCGCACAGATCTCTCGCTGTACCAGTGAAGCAAATCGTTCACCCACAACTGAGTGCACACCATGCGCATCACTGCCATAAAAGTAAGTTGCGACGCCTTGCGCGATGGGATTGCTATGAGTATCTGTATGCAATGAAATAAACAAATCTGTCGCATTGGTATTTGTAAATGCGATTCGTTCAGATTCACTTGGTGCATTCTTTGCACCGCGTGTGAGAAAGACGCTTGCGCCAAGTGCTAATAAACGTCCTTCAATACGAACTGCGATGTCATAGACGATTTCTGCTTCTTCGCCATTACTGCCGGGATCTAAAACAATTACTTTATTTGCAAGTGCTGGACCACGTGTTCTCGCTGCAGCACTTTCACGTAATTGCGAGGGGACGCCACCCGAGACAATTTTTGTTAAACGAATGAGAGCAATGATTGTCTCTGGCCCACACCGACCATCAACTTTTGCACCTACCGATTTTTGGAAATCTTTTACAGCGCCCTCTGTACGTTCTCCGTAAATGCCATCGACGCGACCGCAATCGAAACCCATCTCCGTAAGCCGTGATTGAAGCGCGGCGACATCATCACCGTGCATCAGCGGAGATGATTGAAGATAGAGAGAGCGATCACCTAGCTTCCAACGAGCATCTTCGAGCGCGCGCTCGGTAGCAACATCTAAAACACCGGTGACATTTAATCCACGCTCCTGCTGAAAAGATCGAATCTCATCAGGAGAAAGCTGTGAATGCATTAACAAAAACCCTTACGGTTTAGATAAATGCTTCAAGCTCTTTAAGAAGAGCTGGCTTTGGCTTTGCACCAATAATTGTCTTAACAACTTCACCGTTGACATAGACATTGAGCATTGGGATTGATGTGACGCCATATTTGATTGCAATAGCGGACTCTTCATCAGTGTTGAGCTTTACGATCTTGAGCTTTTCGCCGTGCTCATTTGAGATATCTTCAAGAATTGGTCCAATTGCACGGCATGGCCCACACCACT
>JBILXG010000087.1:0-3736 GCA_044369465.1 Candidatus Planktophila sp. | reverse complement strand
GAGGAAGATTCCCGGAATGATAAGGATATGTAGCGTATAGATGCGAGGAATGAAAGTTACGCCTGGGAATGCTCCACCGAAGAGGAAGTATGAAAGGTATGAACCCACCAAAGGAATCGCCTGCAAAATAGCCTCGGCAATTCGAATACCAGTACCTGAGAGAAGGTCATCCGGAAGTGAGTAACCCAAGAAACCTTCGACGATGCCAAGTGTCAGTAGGCCAATTCCGATGATCCAGTTAAATTCACGTGGCTTACGGAATGCTCCTGTGAAGAAGACTCGGAGCAAGTGAACAACGATGGCCGCCATAAAGATGAGCGCAGACCAGTGGTGAATCTGTCGCATTAACAAACCGCCACGAACCTCAAATGAGATGTCGAGTGCAGAGGCATATGCGGCAGACATTTCTATGCCGTTGAGAGGCTCATAAGAACCCTCATAAACAACTTCGCGCATAGAAGGGTCAAACCAGAAAGTGAGGAATGTTCCAGATAGAAGCAAGATGACAAATGAATAGAGCGCAATTTCACCGAGCATGAATGACCAGTGATCAGGGAATACCTTCTGTAGGTTCTTCTTCATCCATGCAGCAGCACCTGTGCGCTCATCTACATAGTTGGCGACGTTGCCCGCAATTCTTTCACGTGCGCTCATTTAGATCTCCCCCAGAAACTAGGTCCGACTGGCTCATTAAACGGTGCTTGTGCGATGAGATAACCCTCTTCATCGACTGTGATTGCCAATTGTGGCAGAGGACGGGCAGCTGGGCCAAAGATAACTTTGGCAGCTCGGGTTACATCGAAAGTCGATTGGTGGCAAGGACAGAGCAAATGCTTCGTACTCTGTTCATAGAGTGCAACGGCGCAGCCCATATGAGAACAGATCTTGGAGAAGGCGATAATTCCTTCATAGGTCCATGAGAGGCGCTCTGCATCGAGATTAAATTCTTCCGGACGCAAGCGAATGAGAAGGACTGCATCCTTTGCAATGTCATTGAGCGAGTGGTGATCTTTTCCAGGTGCTAACTCTGGAAGTGTCTGAGCTACAGAACCAACTTCAAGATCTTCTGGACGAATTGGACGATCACCAGGATCGGTAACAAGACGAGAACCAGCCTTCCAGCTAGTTGTCTTGAGTTCATCTCCTGGAGTTGGACCTAGGTCGCGGAGAAGCAAGACAGGGGAGAGGCCAACAAGACCAACGGCAAGGCCCAAGGTTCGCTTAATCAGTGAGCGGCGGCCGAGTCCGGCAGCAGCAGCACCTTCTTTAGCGGTCTTAACGAAATCTTCACGATCGGAATCAGAGGATCGGAATTCATGACGATGTGCAATTACTTCTTGGTCCGGCATCAACGTCTTCGCCCAATGCACAGCGCCAAGGCCGATGAAGAGAAGTGAGAAAGCTAAACCAAGACCCAGTAAGAGTTGATGAATATTTTGCTCACCCATGAGTGGAATGAAGACGAAAGTATCTGTGGAGACGAAGAAGTATGCATAGATAAAGAGAACCGTGCTCAGCGCAGATAGTAAGAAAAGAATTGCGACTTGTTGCTCTGCACGAGCTGCAGCCTTTGGATCTACATCGGTCTGGCGTAACTTATGGGCAGGTAAGCCTGGATCTTTGATCGCTTCTATTTCATTGCTCATAGTTATTTATTTCGCCTTCGCTGCTAGCCAGACTGCAATGCCAATCAGCAGTCCAAGTCCGAGTGTCCATACGAGAAGGCCCTCTGTTACTGGGCCAACTCGACCGAGTGCTACTCCACCAAGCTGTGGTTCCTTCTCTGCTGCCTTGATCCACTTAATGATTGATAGCTTCTCTTTTGGAGTAAGTGTTTTATCTGAAAAAACTGGCATCGCTTGAGGACCAGTAATCATCGCTTCGTAAATGTGTACAGGTTCGACGCCCATGACAGACGGTGCATATTTTCCTTGCGTGAGTGCGCCGCCTTGACCAGCAAAGTTATGGCACATCGCGCAGTTAGTTCGGAAGAGCTCGCCACCTTCTGCTACTTCACCGTCACGTTCGTAGTTGAGCATATCTTCAGTTGGAATTTCAGGTCCTGGCGCAAGTGAAGCCACGTATGCCGCAAGTGCTGCAACTTCTTCATCGGTATAAACAGGTGCTTTACGCATGGCCTGTTGGCTCATATCCGCCATTGGCATGCGGCCAGTAGCTACTTGGAAATCTACTGAGGCAGCGCCGACTCCGATCAGCGAAGGAGCAATTGATCCACCTTCTGCATTAAGTCCGTGGCAAGAAGAGCAACCTCTCAGAAAAATTTCTTTACCTTCTTCGATTGCAGCGGTTCGTTCCTCAGCGGTCATTGGCGATGTTGTGGTTGCGCCGGCCACTTGGAAGGTCGTTCCGATGCCAAGCAGAGCAAAAATCAACAACAGTGGTGCAACTGCTCTATGTCGGCGGTAACGCGAAAGACTCTTCACTTAAATCCCAATCTACTTAATCAGATAGATCGCAGCAAAGAGTGCGATCCATACAACGTCGACGAAGTGCCAGTAATAAGAAACCACAATTGTTGTCGTAGCTTGTTGATGAGTGAAACGACGAGCCTTAGCTACGCGAACCAAAACGATGAGGAAGGCAATCAAACCGCCGGTTACGTGTAATCCGTGGAAACCTGTTGCTAGGTAAAAAACTGATCCATAGGCATTAGAGGAAAGTGTTAGACCCTCGCTGACGAGAACTGCGTACTCGTAGATTTGGCCGGCGATGAAGAATGCGCCCATAAGAAATGTAAGAGCGAACCATTCACGCATTCCCCAGAGATTGACCTGCCATAGCGAACCCTCACGCTTATTCTGAAAACGCTCAGCAGCGAAAACTCCGAACTGGCATGTGACAGAAGAGAGAACCAAAACAGTGGTGGTGACCGCGGCGAACGGAATGCTAAGTAGCTCAGTTGATTCGCCCCAAATTACTGGGCCCTGCACAGCGCGCGTTGTGAAATACATTGCAAAGAGCGCAGCAAAGAACATCAACTCACTTGATAGCCACACGATCGTTCCCACCGCAACTACATTCGGCTTAGTGATCTTATGCATTGAGGCTGGCTCGGAGGCCGAACTTGAGACTGTGCTTGTCATGCAGGAGATTATTCCCGAAATCGCAGCCATTCACCTCTTTCTCTGGCCCTATCTGCCCCTTATTTGGCCTTCTTTGAGGTGAAACGGATCACCATGGCATCTGCGATCTCTCGCGGTAGAGTGCGCCTATGTCGCAAGAAGAGTCCCGTCGCCTCAATATCGTTCTCTATTCAGACGATGTAACGGTTCGCGCCCATGTGGCTGCAGCCTTGGGAACTCGAGTAGCTCCCGATCTAGCACCTCACTCAATCACCGAGTTTGCGACAGGCCCTGCGCTCCGCCTATACGTCGACGGCAAGGCGCGAAGTGGCGATCACGAGATTGATCTCTTTATTCTCGATGGAGAAGCAGCCCCCGAAGGTGGCATGGGAATTGCACGCCAACTCAAAGATGAGCTCTTTAACTGTCCTCCGGTTTTGGTGATGACAGCCCGTAAGGAAGATGCATGGCTAGCGACATGGTCGCGCGCAGAAGCAAATGTGCTCCATCCGATTGACCCTTTTACATTGGCGCATACAGTCGCTGATTTATTGCGCTCCTCGCTATCACGAGCCAAGGCATAATTCCTCTTTACAACCGCTTCTGCCTGAGAGAGTTGGTGAAGCCACTATGTGGAGTTCTTATATTGACCA
>JBILXG010000086.1:0-3843 GCA_044369465.1 Candidatus Planktophila sp. | reverse complement strand
ATCAAAATCGATGCCGTTAACAGCGGTGAAATCATCGAACTTTTTGGTCAGTCCACGCGCGCGGATTAATGATTCGCTCATTATCTAATCTTATCGCGCTTGCTGAAGTGTTCTGATCCACTCCTCAATCGCATCAGGGTGACGTGGAATTCGTTCTGAGAGATTACGGCAGCCATCTGCCGTCACAAGTACATCATCTTCGATACGGATACCAATACCGCGATATTCAGGGGTAAAGAGCTCATCATCAGGCTGGATATATAACCCTGGCTCAACAGTAAGAATCATTCCTTCACGCAATACAGCATCTGTGTAATTTTCTTTACGTGCCTTCGCACAATCATGAACATCAAGACCTAAGTGATGGCTCACCCCATGCAATGTCCAACGTCGATGCAAACCAACTTCTGGGCGCAGCGATTCTTCAGCGCTGACTGTAAGAACTCCCATATCGGCCAAACCCTTAGCCAAAACTTCTTGGCAGGCTTTATTAATATCTGAAAAGACCGCACCTGGCTTCACCGCCGCAAAGCCTGCAAGTTGAGCCTCATAGACCAACATATAAAGCGCACGCTGTGCCGGAGAAAACTTTCCAGAAATTGGGAGTGTACGTGTGATATCTGCTGTGTAGAAAGAATCTACTTCGATACCAGCATCAATAAGAATTAGATCACCGTGGTTAACTGCACCATCATTGCGCGTCCAGTGCAGAACACATGCGTGTGATCCACTTGCTGCGATGGTGTTGTAACCAACGCCATGTCCTTCTAGGCGGGCGCGTCCATAGAAGGCACCTTCCACAATGCGCTCACCACGAGGATGCTCTGCCGCGGCAGGAAGTGTCAAGATCACATCGTTAAAACCAAAACCAGTTGCATCTACCGCACGTTGCATCTCGCGAACTTCATATTCATCTTTTGTGAGACGTTGTTCTGAAATAAAGATGACAAATTCTTCTTCACGTGGATGCGTAGCAACAGTGGCATCAACCATTCGATCGCTTCCGCGCAGAACAAGTGCTGGTGTTCCAGTCAAGAAATCCTTTAGATCAGTAACTTTGCGAGTCTCAATTTGGTAGCGAGCCTGAGCTTCGCTGAGCGTATAGCGACGTCCTACCCAGAGCTCGCCGTAGTGAGTATCGCGATAAAAAGCATCGGTATCGCGCGTTGAGCGTGGATGTATATATAGATATGTATCGTGGCCACCATCTGCTTTTGGTTCCATTACCAAAACTGCATCTTCATTTGCATCACTACCCTGCACGCCGCTGTAATAAGCAAAGGCTGAATCTGGGCGGTAAACATAGTCAGTATCATTCGCGCGCACCTTGGCATTTCCTGATGGAAGAACGAGACGGATGCCGGCAAATGCTGCAGAGAGAACCTGTCTGCGCATGTATGCGTAGGTCACAACTTCAAGTGGCTGCAACTCTGGGAGATCAGAAGGGATCCAGCCGGTCTTCATAAACTCTGCATAAGCTTCTGAAGGAGCCTGGTCGTGCACTCTCTTTGTTGTGGTGCTTTCGACCTCAGCGTTCTCGTTATTCATATCTTTAGTCTACCGAGATCAATCTAAAACTGAAGTCCCTTCACGAAGCCACTTTGCCCTCGTATACTTTCCGAATGCGCAGCGCTGATTGGTTTGCAGGAAATACTAAGGATTCATATATTCACCGTGCATGGATGCGCCGCGGAAATCCTGACTCTGCCTTTACTGGCACTCGCCCACAGATCGCAATTTTAAATACTGCATCCGATCTCACCCCATGCAATATGCATCTAGATGAAGTTGCTCAGAGTGTGAAGAATGGAATCTGGGAAGCGGGCGGTGTTCCACACAATCTACCAATGCTCTCACTCGGTGAAACTAACCTTCGCCCGACCGCAATGTTATGGCGCAATCTAGCTGCCATGGCAGCGGAGGAAATGATTCGCGGAAATCCAATTGATGGCGTTGTTCTTCTTGGCGGTTGCGACAAAACAATTCCATCACTACTGATGGGTGCAACGTCGGTAAACCTTCCAGCAATCGTTGTTCCAGGTGGTCCGATGCTTAATGGAACTTTTAAAGGAAAGATGTTGGGATGCGGCACAGATGTCTGGCGATTTAGCGCCGATGTGCGCTCTGGAAAGATGAGTCAAGAAGATTTCAATGCATCAGAGCGTTCGATGATTCGCAGTAAAGGCCATTGCAACACAATGGGAACAGCCTCAACAATGGGCTGCATTGCAGAAGCGCTAGGTATGACGTTGCCAGGTTTAGCTGGAACACCTGCTGCAGATAGCCGCCTTCTTCAAGCAAGTCATGATTCAGGACGTCGCATCGTTGAGATGGTGAAAGAGGATCTCAAGCCACAGGACATCCTTACCTTTGGTGCATTCACCAATGCGATCGTGGCACTTGGTGCAATCGGTGGCTCAACAAATGCTGTGGTGCATCTACTTGCAATCGCAGGCCGCGCTGGTGTTGAACTCACACTCGATGATTTCGATCGAATCGGATCACGCATCCCATTACTTGTAAATCTGCTACCCGCTGGTGAGCACCTCATGGAAGACATGTTCCGCGCAGGTGGCTTGCGTGCAGTGTTGAAAGAAGTAGAGAAGCATCTTGATCGCAGCGCTATCAACGTCACAGGCAAACCAATGGTTGACAGTCTTAAGGGTGCAGAGATTTTTGATGCATCAGTTATTGCAACATATGAAAAACCACTTCAACTTGAAGCAGGTATTGCTGTCTTGCGAGGAAACATCGCACCGGAAGGCGCAGTCATCAAACCTGCTGCAGCGAGTCCTAACCTACTTGTTCACACCGGCGCTGCCGTTGTCTTTGATAGCATCGAAGATTTTCATGCGCGTATCGATGATCCTGACTTAGATGTTGATGAAAACAGCGTCTTGGTATTACGCGGATGTGGACCAAAGGGATATCCAGGAATGCCGGAAGTTTCAAATATGGCGATTCCAAAGAAGTTGCTCGAACGCGGCATCCAAGATCTAGTCCGCATCTGTGATGGACGAATGAGCGGAACAGCATTTGGAACCGTTGTGTTACACGTTTCTCCAGAAGCTGCAGCAGGTGGACCACTCGCACTTATTCGTAGCGGTGACCTCATAGAACTCAACGTTCCAGCAAGAACGATTAATCTAAAGATTAGCGACGCAGAGTTAGCAGCTCGCACTCCTTCGGCAGCCACTCTTGAAAGTTTGGCTAAGCCAACTCGTGGCTGGGAGCGCATGTATATCGATCATGTTCAGCAAGCGCACTTAGGTGCAGATCTTGATTTCTTGCGCGGTGCTAGTGGCTCGGCAACTCCACGCGAGTCGCATTAAGCATTAAGTAAGCACGAGAGCCTTAATTCCCACGATTAACAATCCATAAATGAGGCGGTAGACTTGCCTCACACTTGGAGACGTCGCATAGCCCGGTCGAGTGCGCCTCACTGCTAACGAGGTAAGGGGTTAAACCCTTCAGGAGTTCAAATCTCCTCGTCTCCGCTCAGATTCCTTTTCCGAACTACCATTAATAAAGGTGGATGGGAGTAGTTCCAATGGGTAAACAGATCGCAATTGTTACTGGAGCGGGAAGTGGAATTGGTCGCGCCATTGCTATCGCGCTCGCAGCTGACGGATATCACGTGGCGTTGATTGGTCGCAATAGAAAGCGGTTAGAGGAATCTTTAGAGATTCTCGAAAAAGATAATGGCGCCGGCAGTGTCCACTCTGGGGATGTAACAGTTTCAGCAGAAGTTGCCACAATCTTTGATGACATTGTAAAACTTGGCGGACAGGTTGAGATTCTCGTAAACAATGCGGGCCACTTGTTGGTTAAGCCAATTTTGGA
>JBILXG010000085.1:0-3848 GCA_044369465.1 Candidatus Planktophila sp. | reverse complement strand
TTTCTCCATTGAGCGCGCACGACAAGTTTCACTCATTGGTGGATTCTTTATTTCAGTTGCAACGATTGCATCGACCTTTACGATCACAGGAAAAGGAACAACAACTCCGAACTACATCTACGCCGGTGTATTTATCGCACTCGCCACATTGGCAGCTTTGTATTCATCCGTTGCGATCCTCGACAAAGTTCGTGAGCGACTGATCGCAACACATGTGAATTACCGACACTTCGCTGTCTCAGCGCTAGTTATTGTCTCCACTGTCTATGCGGTCACAGCAACTGGCTGGATCGCAACACAAGGACCGAAGGCACCCTTGCAATCGGCGCAGGGCGAAGTGTTACCTCCTTACCTTGCAATTGAGACACAATCGAAAACTCTCGTTCTACGCGAGAGGCTGGTTGGGACAACTCCATCCTTGAATTATTACATTGCGCGCGGAAGTGATGTCAGGCTGGGAGATGCTGATGTTGCACCAGCAGAAGTTTCCGAGATTATTTTAGCTGTTACTGCTCTTGCAGATGGAAGTGGCGTTGCTAGTAGTAAAACATTTGCTAGCTATGGAATTACTTATCTCTTCCTCAAATCACCTTACCAAGGTCCATTAGTTCAGACCATCGATGGAGTTGGTGGATTTACGAGAGCATCTTCTACATCTGCTGGAATTGTGTGGAAAGTTTCCGGGGCAACAGGAAATCTGATTCTCACCGAAGCCAGCGGGAAAACTTCTCTTCTTGCTCCAACCTCTCAGACGGATGAGTACATGGTCACAACTCCGGGGGTAGTTACTCTTACAGAAAGTTATAGTCGTTCTTGGCACCTCGTACAAAATGGCGAGCGATTAACTCGCATAAAGAGTGAACTCTCACTGCCACAATTTGCTGTTGAAAATGTGGGCCCTGTGCTTTTGATTTATGACGGCTCTGTCAGGCGCGGCTGGATCTCATTGCATCTCATTATCCTTCTTACCTTTGCACTCTTTGCAGCTCCTAGCGGTCGTCGCAAGCGAGAAATATCTGAAAGAGAACTCGCATGAGATTCAAGCGCCCTCTCCTCTTTATTACCGCAGTGATTGCAACCCTTTCACTCAGCAATCTCATGCCGGTATCGGTGACACAGAGCGACTTTTCAGAGAACTATCCACCTGTCGTTTGCCCTGCAACGCCATCTGGTGAGAGCAGTGCGATTTCAGTGCCTTCAACACAAACCGGATCACGAGTGTTGGGAAAGAAGACAACCATCTTCAAGCCGACTCGCACCTTGCGTCTGATGCAAGGTTCAAGCCCGACAATTTTGGATACAAAAAACTTAACCTCACCTGTCTGGCAAATCAAGAGAGGTGTGTGGGCTGGAGCAACAATTTGTTCAGCACCATCTATCTCGCAATGGTTTGTCGGGGGAGCTGCTGATGTAACAAGTAAAGGTAAGTTAATTCTTATCAATAGCGGCCTGAGTGAGGCAATCATTGATGTTGAAGTGTGGAGTGAATCTGGAATTCGACCTTCTAAAGTTCTCACGTTAAAGGCAAATTCATCTATTGTGCAGAATCTTGATTCTCTCGATCCAGGTTCTAAACGAATTGCTCTTCATATTGCACCGCGATCTGGGCGCGTCAATGCATTCCTCGTGGATGAGCGGGGTCGCGGACTTAGAGCTCTCGGTGGGGACGTGGTTAACGCGGCACCAGATCCGAGCAGAGTGATTGTGATTCCCGCAATTCCGCATATGAAACGTTTAGGGAAGTCACTAGGCCACACGTTGCGAATCCTTGCACCCGGTGAAGTCGATGCGCGTATATCTGTAGAACTGATTTCAACCAAAGGCTCTTTTGTACCGGTTGGATTCGATGATCGAGTGATCAAGGCTGGAATTGTGACCGAGATTGCCCTCAATCCACAGCTAGTCCCAACAATTTTTGCGCTCAGAATTTCATCTGATCGTCCTATTGTGGGCTCTGTCTATTCGTCAACATATGCGGAAGCAAAATCGGACTTTGTTTGGGGAACATCAACTGCAGAAATGAAAGAGTATTCATTGGCCGTGAGCGGACTGGCACCGACCCTAGTCTTTACGGGGAATGAAGTCTCCATCTCGATGTCAGTTCTCTACACAAATAAAAAAGAGAAGAAATTTACAGTTACTGGCGAAGGTATTGCGACCTTCAAAGTGCCGGAGAACGCCCGCACAATTAACTTTACAAAGGTCAGCGAAAAGACCGTTGGTGGTGCACTCATTTCGACACAGAGTGGATATGGCTATTTCCCTCTCGTCCCTGGAAGTGAACTCACTCGAGTACTTCTTCCTAGCGCGAATATCCGTGTCTTAAATCCATAGCCATACCTCTTCCCACTAATCTTCTATCTATGGCTTCAGCGGTGCGAACTGGTAGAGGGTGCTCTCGTGCGACATGTCGCGCGATGGCGACTATGACCCTTACCTATATCTATGCAGATTCAACCGCCGTCCTTGGACCATTAGCTACTTTTGCAGAACCACATGCTTATGACCTCTGTGAATTTCACGCACGTAAATTAACTGTGCCTAATGGATGGTCGGTAATTAAAGAAGAGATTTCACAATCTGGATCTGGGCCAACTGAAGATGACCTTATGGCAATTGCAGATGCAGTCCGTGAGGCTGCGGCAACAATGCCTGATGGCAGCGAGAATTTATCTGAACAAGAACAGAGTTCGCCACATATAGGTGTACGTCGTGGGCACCTTCGCGCAGTTCCAAATTAAGGATTTTCTGAAATGTCTATCTTTAAAGCCTACGATGTTCGTGGTCTTGTCGATACCGAGATCACTGCTGACTTTTGCTTTGCAACAGGAGTAGCCTTCGCAAGATTTATTCAGCAAGAGCGAGAGCCAGGTACAGTCGTTATTGGTGAAGATATGCGCCCCTCTTCTCCGGTCTTTGCTGACGCGTTCTCCGCAGGAATTACATCTCAAGGTCTGGATGTAATCAGAATTGGCTTAGCATCGACTGACATGCTTTATTTTGCCGCCGGTAAATTGAATATGCCCGGCGCAATGTTTACTGCCAGCCACAATCCAGCGGAATATAACGGCATAAAAATGTGCCTAAGCGGCGCACGGCCTATTGGAAAAGAATCTGGATTGCTCACGATCGAGAAGTTTGTGGAAGAAGGATCGCCTATAGAACTTCGTAGCGTTGGTGTAGAACGTAGCCAACCAATGCTCAAAGAGTATGTCGCACATCTTCTCAATCTCGTAGATCTTGGATCGATGCGACCACTCAAAGTAGTCATTGACGCAGGAAATGGAATGGCTGGCTATACCGCTCCGGCAGTTTTTCAGGGACTTAATGTCGAAGTTATTGAATTGTTCTTCGAGCTAGATGGAACTTTTCCAAATCACGAGGCTAACCCAATTGATCCCAAGAATCTGCAAGATTTAGCTAAAGCAGTCAAGAAGCATAAGGCTGATATCGGTTTGGCATTTGATGGAGATGCAGATCGTTGCTTCTTGGTGGATGAGAAAGGTGATTTGGTTAACCCATCTGCATTAACGGCTCTGATTGCAGACCGAGCTCTCTCCAGTGATCCAGGATCAACAATAATTTATAACTTAATCTCATCTCGAACCGTGAAAGAAGTTATTGAAGAAAACGGTGGAACTGCTGTTCGTTCCCGAGTGGGGCATTCCTATATTAAGAAATTGATGGCTGAGACTGGTGCAATATTTGGAGGAGAGCACTCTGGCCATTTCTACTTCAGAGATTTTTGGAGAGCTGATTCAGGAATGTTGGCAGCCCTTCATGCACTTGCAGCACTTTCGGAATCAACAGGAACACTCAGCCAACTTTTGCATTCATACAATCGCTAC